>JAZNYT010000087.1:0-14331 GCA_045594565.1 Eubacteriales bacterium | reverse complement strand
AAAACTATTATATCATTTTGGAGTGTTGTCAAGGTAGTAGGTAGTATTTTCTTGCGAAAATCTCCACCTCTCCACCTTGACAAGTGCTATCGTTTTTTATTTTTACAAAAAGTGTCACCCATCATTGACAATTACACAAATTTTCTAAAAAAATTATGCTGTGGTTCTTGCATTTTATTTTTTCTTGTGTTATAATACCCGCATAGTCGTAAAAGCAACTCGGCACTTTTGTAGCGGTAAAGGTGGCGGATGGTGGATGGTGGTTCTAATTTTACTTTGAAATTAGTTTTTTATTGACTATAAAACTAAATATATTCTACTGAATTTATTTGGCGTGCTGTAGGCTTTGCTTTCGGCACGTCTTTTTTGTGCCTTTACATAGATAATAGAAATTTAGAATTAAGGGGGAAAATGCTTATGGGTCTATAATATGCAATGTAACATTGCAGAGGAAAATCAAAACTAAGGAAAATTCTTTTATTTTTAAAATTTTTAGTTATAGGAGGATTTTCGAAAATGTTAGTAGAAAATAATATAAGTAGTAATATAAATAGTGATAAAATTCTTTTGTCGGTTCAGGATGCATCAAGATTTTTAGGCGTTCCTAAAAAGGTTATACAAGACCTCATTGACACTGGTTTGTTGAAAGCGGTAAATGCGTCGGGTAAGACGTATATATCAAGATATGCCTTGTCCGAAGTAACTGGTGAGAAGAGCGTCGCTCATTTTGGGCAACTTGCCAGCGGACAAACAATAGAAAATACGATATACTATAGTCAACAAAGTGAATTTACAGATTGTGAGGATGATAGTATGTTCGTTAAGAGATATACGGGTAGTGTTTCTGCTCTTAAAGATGGTGCCTATATGGCACAGATTGATATGGGCAGAACTTCCGATGGGAAAAGATTACGCCCAAGTAAGCGTTTCAAGAAAAGAGAAGAAGCAGAACGTTATCTTAATCAAAGATTAGCAGAACTCAATGGTGAATACATTCATCAGCAAAATCCTGTTCCGTCTAATACAACTCTTGAAGCTTCTAACGCTTTATATACAGATATGACCTTTGAAGAATATGCAAAGATGATTCTTAACAGAGGCATAGGAAAAGCTGTTTCAAGAACAATAGACGGATATCGAATTTCATTGGTTCCCGTATTAGAAAGTATAGGTAATATCAAAATGGTTGATATTGATAGAGATAAATTGATAAGTACATTTAACAAGCTTTCGTATAGATATGGAAAGGTATCTCTAAAAAAGGCTTATAATACTACAAAGATGATTATGGAAGAAGCCTATTACAACGAATTGATACCAAAGAATCCGTTCATAAGATTAAAAATGCCTGCAAGTAAAGTGGAAATTGAAAATTACAGATTACCATATAGTGACGAAGAAATTGCTTTGGTTTTAAAAAAATCCAAAGTATATTGTAACAAAATACTTTACCCGATGATTTGCGTCTTGGAGTGTACGGGGATGAGGCCTGGAGAACTTAGGGCGATGGAATGGAAGAATATCGACTTTGACAAAAAGACAGTTGATATAAAGCATGCTGTTATAGAAAGATACGATGTAATAAAAGATTTGAGAAAAAAACCCAAATCATACGAAGTGATTGGACCTACAAAAAGTGCATCTGGCGTCAGAAGGGTTGGTTTGTCTGATTTAACAATTCAAGCTTTGCTTGATTGGCGTAAAGAGCTCAACACTATGCCCGTTGCTATGAGAGATAGTATATATGTATTCCCAAATGAAAAAGGAGAATTCAGGAGTGCAAGTTCAAACAAATGCCTAATCCAACGCTTTGTTAAGAAAGCTGGTATTCAAGATATGCACTTTATGCTTTATCGTTTCAGACATACTGTGTGTACTAGAATGTTTTTAGAAGGTTTATCTATACAAGTAGTTCAGCAAATGCTAGGTGACAACACGTCAACTGTAGTCACATCAATTTATAATCATATGACGCAAGAACAAGCACTTTCGGCGTGTGATGAATACTACGATAGAATTAATCAGAAGAACGCTCAAAAGTATATACTTGATTAATAATCATAATAATCAAAAAAGTTGTAAAAAGTTGGGCAACGGTTGGCATCATGGCAACAGGACAAAAATGTTCAAAAGTCCCTATTTATAAGGCTTTTTGAGTCGTCGGCTGTGATTCGTAATCAGCAGGTCGCGTGTTCAAGTCACGTCACCAGCTCAAAAAACGAAGCAAATAGCTTCGTTCTTTTTTTATACAATAAAAGTCAATTTTCATTCTAAAAAACGAGATTTCCCCCACCAATCCGGGACGAGCTCTTTCAGTTTAACCGTTTTCTCGGACTCAAGATCAAGTAAAATTTCGATTTCTCCGCTATTTTTATCAAGCTGCATCATAAATTCACGGCAAGCGCCGCAAGGTGAGCCAACCTTTCCGTCGGGCATAACGGCAACCACCTTATCTATTTCACTCTCGCCGTTCGTTATCATATTTGCAATAGCATTTCTTTCTGCACACATTCCAAGGGATGAGGCGGTATCTATGCACACGCCGACGTAAATATTTCCTTTCTTAGTTAGAATGGCGGCAGCTACTCCTCCCGCCTCGACAAAAGGAGAAACGATTCTTCCGTTTTGCACGCTTCTTGCGGCATCATAAAGCTTATTCCACATAAAAATCCTTTCTAGCTATTAGGAGTTTACGTTATTTAAATCCGCATCAAATTCAGTACAATCCGCGATTGCGTCATCGGCAACACAAAGGGTAATAAACCAACCTGCCATATCACAGGTTACTTCGGTTGGTGAGTTTGTTTGCTCTACGTGAACACAAAAGCATTTTCCGTAGCGACAAACGCTATTTACGCCGAATCTATAGCTACCGCTATTTGCCTGCACATATACGAGAATAACAGTGTTTTCGTCAAAAAAGCCCTCGTCGTATTTTGACATTACTTCATTAAATGAGGGGATTTCATCATATCCACTGTCGAAAGTCAGGTAATCCCCCATTCTTTCTTTGAACTGTTCCAATTCCTCTACAGTATCAAACTTGAATATAGGAAGGTGTTGTGTCTTGCTCTCATACATTTTTTTACCATTTAAACAACCTAAAAATATCTGACCTTCCTCAGACCAATTAGCATAGGATACAGCTACATCGAAAATTTCTTCTATTGGTCCATCTGTTACTATGACCTCACGGCTTTGCTCGTCAAGGCTTTTTTTAGGTGTTTCCGTGTCATCATTTACACTAAAACAAGAAGTTAATAAAAAGCAAAAGAAAATAAAAAACAAAGCAAAATATTTTTTCATACCCTTCACCTCTTTTGTGCTTCAAGCAAAATCAATTTATGGTTATAATGTTGCTCCATGCATAATTTCCCTTATCATCTACCACTTCCACTCGTACCCATTTTTCGAAGTCCTTAGCGATGTATTCGGCGTAAGTTAGGCCCACTCCTCGAGTAATTTTATTATTTGCCCAGCTAGCGTTTGAAAGAAAATTAATTTTTACACATTCGCTGCAATTTACAATAATTTTATCGCACTCTCTCGTCACGTAGAGTTCAGGTCCTTGTGTCGAATAAAAACTGCCTTTTTTAATAGCAGATAAAATTCCATCTGTCGAATTATCACGAGCCTTCACCATAATGTACGACTTGGTTTCATCTGTACCATCATAGTAATGAGCGTCGTCGGTTGCAACCAGCTGATATTTTATTCCGGCGTTTGCCAACACATCAACAAAATAACCGGAATACGGACGGCTACTCTGCTCTACGTCAGAAACGCTATTATAAATTTCTGTTGCAGTAAATCCGGAAAGAGACCTTGCGTCATCGATAGTGTTCAAAGACCACGCCGGATGCGCCAAAATAGCAATTCCTCCGCATTTATTGATGCCATCTATAATCTCTTGACGAGTACTTTCGCGAAGAATTTCGGGGTCTTTTTTCATTCCGACACCTACAATATGCATAACTCCGGAGATTGTATCAGCACGTCCAAGGTTATATTCACAGCCCGATATTATCTTTAGGCCTTCAATTTCAGCTTCTTCGTGATATTTCCAATGATCAGTAATTGCAATAGCGTCAAAGCCTGCTGAACGATAAATTTTTGCCGATTCTTCGGGTGTCACTCTACCGTCAGATTCTGTCGTATGTATATGGAGCCCTACTTTGTACCATTTTTCTCCTTGTTTATCTGTATACATAAATTCACCTCTTAAATTTTTAATAATATTCTATACTTTATAAAAAATAAAGTAAAAAGTCCCATAACACTGTTAAATTCCGTAATGAATCACCCATTTCCCATCACCTTTTGCCTTTACAAGAAGGTCGACAAGCTCTTCAAAACCTTCTACACCTTTTATAACGTTGATAAAAGCTTCGTGCGACGAGGGCGGTATAAGCGTTACTCCGCAATAGGCTATTCCTTTTTCTTTTATATCAAGTGTTTGCCAATAAAAATCTATGTGATCAAAGCTTGATACAATATTCTCAAGATATATATCGTCAACCGAAATGCAGTTATATTTTTCAGGCTCATAATCATCATACCTTTTTCCTTTTAAGGGTGCGTCAGGCATAATTCCAAATTCATGCTTTGCCATTATTTTCTCCTTTCTAGAAATACAACCAGCTTGATGGAATAAGAAAGGTGTACGGTGCAGTAATGATAGCAAAAACGAGAGATAAAACAAGCCTTATCTTTTTATCCGTCTTCTTGAAGGTAAAAAAATAGTTGAATACAAAAATTAAGACAGCGGATATGAGAAGTGCAGGAAGTGTCAGATAAATTTCGTCACCCATTCTGCCCACTTCTGCAACGGTGAGCATTAAAAGCATATATGCAGCGCCAAAAAAATCCGACAGTAGACCAAACAAATAGATCTTCACTATGTAAGCTTTATAGAAATTCTTCTTTTGAGTTTCTTGTAGCATTATAAGGCTAACAATAAGAACAAGGCTATCAATCAAAAAATTTCCGGGCAATACAATAAGCCACGCTTGAGGAAAAAGTAGCAGCATCCAAAAAGGAAAAAGAACGTTATAAAGTTTTATATCTTTTTTCATACTTATTTCACCTCTTTTATCATTATAATATAAATTTATGAACAAATAAAGGTCGGGCAAAAGCCCGACCTTTATTTAGCTGAACGTTATATAATCGAGAGGATTTACTGTTTCTCCGTTAAGGCACATTTCAAAATGGAGGTGCGTGTTCTCTCCCATTTCAACAAGAGCGGTTGTTCCGACGGAGCCGATAATTCCGCCTGACGTTACGAAGCTACCGACTTCTATGCCTTCGGGAACTACGTCAGAAAGATTTCTGTAGCAAGAGGTAAAGCCTCCGGCATGTTCTATCTCAACCGTAGTCCCCCAAAGGGGATCATCGTACACGTTAATAATTTTGCCGCTTTCGGAGCTTGTTACCGATGCACCGTCCTCGGTTATAATATCAATACCCTTATGTGTTCTGTAATCGTTCATCGTATCAGAATATACAAGCTCAGCGCCCGAAAATTCTTTCACAACCTGTCCTTCGGTGGGAGCTCTGAAGTTTAAAGTTATTTTTTCATTGTTTGCGGGCTCTTCTACAGGAGTTTCGTTTAAGGAATTAAAAAATTCCGAGTTTATTATATCATTTCCTGCAGGAACGTCCAGATAATTTATGTCGGATTCTTCGATTATCTTTCCCATATTTCTTACAGCAGAAAAAACGCCTATTCCACCGATTATGAGCATACATACCGCAAGGGATATGTATATCCCTCTCTTGGTTAACTTGAAGTTTTTGATTTTCTTTATCATATTATTACCTCTTTCTTTTGTTTTCACCTATATTTTTAACTTTATGTTTTATATCTATTCACGATTTGTAAATTGTTTTTGAAATATCTGTACCAGAATAATAGTGTGTAAGTATTTCCCTGTAATTATATCCCTTATCTGCCATAATAACAGCACCGTTCTGACTGAGTCCAACGCCGTGTCCAAAGCCGTAAACCTTGAAGCTAAACTTGCCGTCTGTATTTTCAACCGAAAATCCCGTTGATCTGATACCGAAAATCTCTCTTGCCTCTCTGCCAGAAATTACTATTCCCGTACTATCGTCCGAAAGTATGATATTTTTACACCTTCCGTTTTCATTTAACGTAACCTTTATTGAGAGCGTAGGTCCATCAAAGACGGGAAAATTATTTTCTTCAAGTATATCGTTTATATCTTTTGCACTTAAAACCTTTTCTGAAAAATATGCATTATTTTCATTTTCAAAGCTTTTTACGGAGGAAAGATAAGGAAGTTTCTCAAGAAAGACGTTTTCGCAATTTTCGGTATTTAATAGGCTTGAAGCGTGGTACATAGCGCAAATCAAATCCCCGTTATAAGTAACAACCTCATCCCTCGTTTCTTCTATTGCTTGTTTTATTAAATAATTGTTACCGTTATCTTCAACAACGTAGGCTTGACAAACCGACGAATCAGCAGTAACGTCCCATCCTTTTTTTATATTTTGCGATGCCATATACAAGGTGTACGTTCTGGCAGCTACTGCTACCGCTTTTAACGCTTCAATAGGTGCATCGTGGTACATTTCACCCGACAGGACGCCAATCAAATATTCATCAACGTCCATTAGCCTCACAGTATTCTCTTCGGGAATGTAAAGCCTGACATTATTAGAAAGTATTTCCAAATTATTATCTTCGGGCTCGGGAATACTGACGCTGTTTGGTGACAAGCGTTCAAAATCAACAGTACTTGCACTATTAAAATCTATAGACGCTCCTTTGTTTTCGGCAAGTGTAAGTATACACACCGCATTTAGCATCGCTAACAGTAGATAAATGATTAAATACTTTGTTTTTTTCATAATTCCTCCCAATTAAATTCAACAATACATTTGACTTTTATAAGCAACTTATATATAATATATTTATACTTCAAAACGCTTAAGTATTAACTGAAAGGTAAAAAAATATGCAAAACACAAAAAAGACTTTATCTAAATTATTTATTGCTTCTATATTTTTTGCAGTAATCTTCACTGCTTTTAGAATACTTCTTATCAGCTTGAATTTTGATTTTGAATCAGGATTTTTTGCAAACAAAACAATTGCCACTTGTTACTATGTTTTGGTAATAGCAGTATCCGTATTTTTTTACTTTATCAAAAAGAAAAGTACAAAAGATACGTTCGGCATTTCAAACTCCGTGTTCTCAATAGTTCTTTCACTTCTGTTTATAGCTCTAACGCTGACAGCTCCCGCAAAAGATCCCCTTGCAACACCCCTTGAAGCCGCAATGAGTTTCATTGCTTTGGTTTCCGGTGTAATGTCTGCTTTCCATTATATTATCTATGCTTTTAACAAAAATAAATCTCTTATAGCTCTAACCAACATATTTCCCGTTATCTTTTTTATATCAAAAAGCACTATAATTTTTATGAATCAGTCTGTCCAGGCAAACACCTACTACTCATTCTCCAACAGTATATCTCTTATAGCACTTGCTTTTGCTTTGCTCTACGAAGGAAAAGCTTTAATTGACTCCTCGGAAAAAAGACTTCTCTCATTGCGCCTGGTTACTTTCTTCGCGGTAACGCAGTCAGTTGTTCCGGATTTATACTTTTTTATTAAAGATAAATTGACCTTATCGTTTTCCGAAATAATCACAACTGTTATACAGTTCACTTACGTTTTATATTTTATTTTTAAGACGTTTAAAACCATAACATCTGACAGTGAGGACAAAATATGAAAATACTGATGGCCCTTATGGGTCTTGAAATAGGCGGCGCGGAAACTCACGTTGTTGAGCTTTCAAAGGCTCTTAAAAATATGGGTCACGAAATTGTCGTTACTTCGAACGGCGGTGTTTACCAAAAAGAGCTCGAGGATTATGGAATAAGGCACATCAAGCTTCCTCTTCACAGTAAAATGCCCCACAGATTTTTGAAAAGCTATTTTATGCTCAAAAAGGTTTTTGATAACGAGCATTTTGACATCGTTCACGCACATGCAAGAATTCCTGCATATATCTGCGGACTACTTGCTAAAAAATATTCTTTCAGATACGTTACTACTGCTCATTGGGTATTCAAAATTACTCCCCTTTGGAAGAGACTTGCAAACTGGGGCGAAAAAACCATAGCGGTAAGTGATGATATCAAGGAGTACTTAATAAAAAATTACGGTATCTGGTCTGATAACATAAGCACAACTATAAACGGAATTGATACCAAAAAGTTTTCCAAAGATACCGACTGGTCGGACATCAAGAAAGAATTCGGGCTTCAGGATGATAAATACAGAATCCTTTACGTAAGCCGTATGGATGATACACGAAGCGCGGTAGCCTTCATGACCGCTTCCGCAATGCCCGAAATACTGAAAATCAAGTCAAATGCAGAGCTTATTATTGTAGGCGACGGAAATGACTTTGAAAGACTAAAAGCGCATACTGACGCTATAAATGCGCAAATAGGACACAAAGCTATAATTCTCACGGGCGGACGAATCGATATAAATAAATTTGTCACATCAGCGGATGCATTTGTTGGAGTTTCACGTTCGGCTCTCGAGGCAATGGCAACGGGAATTCCGGTTATAATTGCAGGTAACGAAGGATATATCGGAATTTTCTCGGAAGAAAAATTCAAGGTTTCATACGACACTAACTACTGTTGCAGAGGATGCGAGGATGCCACAACCGAGCTTGTAACAAGAGACCTTATAAAAATTATAACAATGTCGCAAGAAGAGCTTGATAAAACCTCTGTTTACAATAAGCAAGTAATAGAAAGCTATTACTCAGCGCAAAAGATGGCAAGTGATTACAACGATATGTATCTCACTCTCACTCCTCTTCGCCACTATGAGCATTCGGATATAATTATAAACGGTTACTACGGATACAAGAACGTTGGTGACGATGCGCTCCTTCAGGCGATGATTGAAAACGTCAAGCATAACAATCCCGATGCAAAGATAACCGTTCTTTCCGCCAATCCCAAAGAGACCTCTTCCCGCTATCTGGTAAACAGCATAAACCGATACAACGTTTTAGGAATATACCGAGAAATGAAGCGCGCAAAGCTTTTTATAAGCGGTGGAGGAAGCCTGCTTCAAGACGTTACAAGTACAAAGTCTCTCATATATTATACAAGCATCATAAAGCTTGCAAAAAAGCTGAAGCTCAAGGTTGTAATTTATGCTAACGGATTCGGTCCGATAAATAAGAAGAAAAATATAAAAAAGGTAAAAGAAGCGCTTATTATGGCGGACAGTATCTCTATGAGAGAGTATTCATCTGCCGACGCTGTTAAAAAGCTTATTCCTGAAAAAGAAGTTAAAATCAGCTCCGATCCTGCTTTTTCCCTTACTTCAACGGACGATAAATGGAAAGCAAGGCTTCTGCAGAAATATGGTATATCCGATACAAGAAAATACTTCGCAATTTCACTTCGAGAGTGGCCGAAAAATGACCCGAAAATTACAGAAAAGCTTACCGAGTTCTGTAGTTCGGTTAAAGAGAAATACGGCATATCTCCTGTGTTTTTCGCAATGCAAAGTACAAAAGATACCGCCATATGCAACTCGATAAAAAAGAAGCTGGTATACAACGCTCCCATTATCTCGGATATAAGCGCAAAAGAAATGATAAGCATACTCGAAAAAATGGAGTTTTCCATTGGTATGAGATTGCACTTTCTTATTTTTTCGGCTGTTGCAAACGTTCCCGTAATCGGTCTTTCTTATGACCCAAAAATCAATTCTCTTATCGAATATCTAGACTCTGTACCCTGTGTTACATCAAACGATCTGGATACGAAGAAGCTCCTTGATATCACAGAGGACGTTCTAAGCAATAAGGATAAATATAAGTCAGAGCTTTATGCAAAGGTTGAAGAGTTAAAAAACAAAGCATTGACAGATGCCAAAGACGTAATAGAAATTGCAAATAACATCTGAACAAAAACACACCTTTTTGAATAGTATGTAATAAGAAATTCAAAAAGGTGTGATTTATTTTATGAAATGCGTTTATTTAAGTCCTTCTGTTCAGCAATTTAACGAATACGTAAACGGTGGCAACGAAGAGCAATATATGAATCTTATTGCCGACAGTGTAGCAAAGTATCTTGATGAGTTTGGAATATGCTATAAAAGAAACTCTCCCGATATGAGTGTTGCTCAAATAATCGATGAGTCCAATAGCGGAGATTATGCAGTGCATCTTGCAATCCATTCTAATGCCGCTCCCGAGGGGCTTTCGGGAGAAATCAGAGGAAGTGAAGTATATTACTTTCCAACAAGTGAAAAGGCGAGCTTATTTGCACAGATAATTGCTGAAAATCTACGAGAAATATATCCTAATCCTCAGGACGTCACAACGAAGACGACACGTTCTTTCGGTGAGCTTCGTAGGACTCGAGCCCCCTCTGTGCTTGTTGAGGTAGCATACCATGATAACGTTGAGGACGCAACGTGGATAAAAGAGAATATCGACGCTATAGGAAAGGCTTTGGCGACATCAATAAAAGAATATCTTGACGAAATCTGCGACTGTGACCTTGACGAAAGTGGACGTAATTATGGCAGAGTAATAACAATGGGTGGTGACCTTAACGTCAGAAGCGGCGCCGGTCTTAATTTTAACGTTATCGACAGTATACCAAACGGAACAGTTGTGGAAGTTCTTGACTGTGAAAAGAAATGGTATAAAATACTCTATAACGGTAAAGAAGGGTACGTTTTCAAGCTGTACGTCGCACTGACAAACTAAAAGAATAAGAAAGGGCGCTAGCCCTTTCTTATTCTTTTAAATATATCTTTGATAAGTAAAACTCCTGCACGGATAAAATAAAGATCGCACCACAGATGAGCATAAAGCTTTTGTTTTATGCCATCCATCTTGATTTCCTTGCCGTTTCTTATTACCGATGACAAAACGCCGATAATGTGTCGGTCTTCGATTCCCTTTTCAAGATACCATCTGTTATCGCCGCACATTACGTATTTTCCGTTTTTAACAATCATTATACGGTGAAGAACATACTTTCCCGTATCGCGCTTATATAAAGGAACGTCATATTTTTTAAGCGGTCTTTTTAATTTTTCTATAACTATAAGGTCGCCGTCCGGACGTATCAAAGGATACATACTGTCTCCGACGTTTGTATAAACAAGAGTACCTGTTTTTTCAATTACTTTTTCGAAGGTAGTATTAGCCATCTATAGCTCCGACCTTTTTAAGTGTTTCAAGTATTCTGTCAACGTCACGGGAAATAAGCTCTTCGGGTGCATCGTAACGCTCAAGAAGCTTTGATATAATTCCTTCTCTTGTAATTTCTTCCTTAAGAAGCTCCACAATGTACGCTGCAGTCTTGTTGCTTTTAAGATAACCGCTGAAAGAACCCGATGCAGATACCATTATTTGTTCGCCGTCAAGTTCATGGGTAATAAATTCATTTTTGAGTTTCATAATTTATCCTTTCGTTCCGTTATAAATTTCTAAAGCGGAATTTTCGTCAAGGTTACAGTATATATTAAAAAGTTTTACAGAAGAAGACATTTTGTCAACAAGAGGTAAGAGTTTTACCATATTTTCTGCACCCTCGGGACGATGTGTCTGTTGAAGAAGAAGTCCGAAAAGCTCCTTTCTTTCAGCAGGAAATACCTCATTTTTCTCACCTCGGTTTAAAGCAAGAATCGCTTTTACACCGAAAGAAACGTTATTTCCGAGATTGTGCTTTCCACACCAGGGAGAGCCAAACGCCTCAACTCTGCCGTCGGTAATTTTAAGTATAGGCTTATCGTCATTTATCATTATACATCTATCGCCAAATGCTTTTAGCCAAAATCCGGTATGAGTAGATTTTCCCGTTCCGCTTTTTGCAGTGAAGATATATGCCTCGCCATCAAGCGCTATCGTAGAGCCGTGGAAAAGAATATATCCGTCGTCAAGAAGAATGACAGTGAGCTTTCTCAAAACCGACAGAGACTCAAGATAGCTATCTTCAAAGTCGTAAGGTGTCTTTCCTTCAAACTCTGCTTCCTTGACAGATTTATTCCTCTCAAATTTAACGTCATCGCTCGTGATAGTAATTTCGAACGTCTGGTGCTCTGTGGTTGTATAATCTGAGCAAAGCTTATGAGTGTATTCGTAACGTGTTTTCAGTAAAAACACGTGCTCTGCAATTTTATAAACGCCTTCGTAAAGCATTTTATTCCTCGTCGAGATATTCGTCGTAAATACTTTCTATTACGCCGTCAAGTCTTTTTATTTCTTCTTTTAAATTATTACGCTTTGCATTATATTCGTCTATGGAGTTATTGTAAGCTTCGGTCAATTTGTTCATATACTCCCCTATCTTTTCGGGGGTTGTAAAGAACAACTGTTCCTTTTCGACTGCCTGGTTTATAGTGTTCAGCATAGATGTAAACTGATCCTCAACGTATATCTCATCAGCTTCGCTTCCGCCTATCATAAACACGGCGTCTCCTACGTTATCAGCAAAAAGGTCGATAATATCCGCCGCACCGTAAGTATACCAGCCTATCGCATCTGTAAGACGTGCTCCTTCAACAATATCCATTCGGAGGATATCGGGCTTTGCTGCTTTAATTATTATATCAGAAAAGCCGTATGAATAAAGCTCGTGAGCAAGAGGTGTTGAAAAATCTGCTTCGTTAACCAAAACTACGCTTGGAACTTCTATTCCGGAATTTTCAAAAAGAAGCTTTACTTCGTCATACCAATCAGAAATGCTCTTATTGGAAGACAAGATAACGGCAGATTGCCATCCTTCTTCAATCAATGTGCTATAAGCTTCCATCGAAAGAAGAGACGTATCACCGGGCATAGTATCTTTTGAAATACACATAACCGCAGGTATTTTCTTCTCTTTCAATACGGGAAGAATACTTTCCACAAAGGTGTCATCCGCTTCTCTTATACAAAAGACAAGACGTGACATTCCCACGGTTTCACGACGATGATTCTTCTCAAGGTCCGCAAGTTCAATCTCAAGTTTTTTCTTTTCTCGTCTGAACTCACTTACTTCGAGCTCTATTTTGGTAACAAGCTCCTGTGTATTTTCGCTTTTTTTCGCCATACACGAGAAGAAAATAATGCAAGATGCTGCAAGTATTATCGCTATTCCCGAAATAACTATTTCTCTCATTTATAACCTCACCTAACTTTATTCAAGTTAATTATATCCCATAAAATAGATACTGTCAAGAAAAACGCATTTATCTGAAGTTGATTTTCTTTCTTGTAACTGTATAAAAATCTATTTTATTTTCAAGCATACCGCTGTTCTTCAATCCCGTCATAACGTATTCGGGATTGAGAAATTCGTTTTGCGCTGCCGAAAGCTCAAGCATTAAAGTAAGAGCGGTTCCCTTTTGTGTAACAGAAGAGTTGAATATCATTGGCGTTATATCCACATCCTTGTCCCCTGCCTTTGACTTTTTTCTAACAATAAGGGGTGATTTAAGAATAGCTTCTATAATTCCCGTTACGTCTTCGGAGTCTGTAAGATCAACTTTAATTTCATAAACCGAGCTTTTGATATCAACAAAAGGCTTCTCGGGATAGTCGGCGCTGACAAAGTCAAGACCTTTGGGAAGGTTAGGTACTATGTCACGCTTAAATTCCTCGGGGGTATAAAGAGGTACTCCCGGTCTCTTTTCGTCCATAATTATATAGACGTCAAGAAGCTCGCATTCGCTCTCGGCTCCTACGCTTACGTTGAGAGCGAAAACCATTTTGGGATGAGGATTAAAGCCTTCGGTGTATCTTATAGGGATACGGCTTCTCTTAATTATTCTTGCCATCGCTCTTTGAAGGTCAAGGTGGGATATGTATTTCAGACCGTCTTTTTTTGTAAATTCAAAACGGATAACGTTTTTGTTCTGCATTACTTCTCCCTCCTGACGTTGCAATCCTTAACACCGCATCCTGCGCACTTTTCACGGCAATTCGGTGTAACAACAGCCGCCTTCGCCTTCTCGCTTTCTCTTATGAGAAATTCCTTTGTTACGCCTATATCAATGATGTCCCAAGGCAAAATCTCGTCATAACTCATTCTTCTGTTGGCATAAAAATCAGGAGAAATTCCTGCCTCCTCAAAAGCCTTCATCCATCTGTCAAAGCTAAAATGCTCACTCCATGCATCGAATTTCTGACCAAGCTCATAAGCTTTAACAATTGCCTTTGACATTCTTCTGTCAGCCTTTGCAAGTACTGCTTCTATAAAGCTGACTTTAGCGTCATGCCAGGTGTAGTTTATTTTTTTAGTAGTTATACTGTCCTTTAA
>JAZNYT010000086.1:0-38891 GCA_045594565.1 Eubacteriales bacterium | reverse complement strand
TTTGTTATTTACTTATTTTTATATGTATATATAATAAGAGCATACGGGGTGACATTCCGTATACTCTTTGGATTAACCTAGGATGTCAAAGACAAAACCTACTAATAAGTTGAACATGGCAATATATTTCACAAAGAACTTCATGCCACGTTTAAAACCATCAATAAAGTTTTTCATGTTCATCCCTCCCTTCAAAGAAAATAAAAAAGAAAAATTCAGAAAAAATACTCATTATTCGAGCAACCATTTTCTATTCTTAACCATTTTATTTCTTTTATTGGGAGATAACCCAGAGAGTATTTTGTCATAAAATTATGAACAAGTCAATAAAACCCTCCAGAAATTCTGGAGGGTTTTATTGTTCTAAGTAGAACACTTTAGCTATTGATAAAATTTAAATTATATGATATTCTATGAATAGAAAAGCGCCGAATTTCTTCAGCGCTCAATTCTTGAAACAGTTTTTAAACTGTCCCATGTGAGTAGGATTGTTCTTGCCAACAAACAACTTACTCTTAATTCTGGGAATATAATTCCCAAAAATAGAAAAAGTAAGGGCCAGAGAGCAATCCCTACTCGGATTCCATATTCGAAATCTGACATAGTGGATACCTCCAACATTAAACTTTATGTTCTTATGGCCAGCTTTTTTCCTACCATTGTTCGTATCTGAACTACGAACAATGGTATTTTAACATATATTTGAAAAAATTGCAAGTCATTGAAAAATATTTTTGTAGAACACTTTAATTATTGATAAATTTTAATTTTTGTATTACAATAAAAAGGACCTGAGTGGTCGCACCCACTCAGGCAAGTTTATCAAATAAACTGGATAATGACAAGAAGAAATCTCCATATGTTATATCCAATTCTGAGTCCTTTATTGAACTCATTCATGTTAAACTTCTTTGACATATTGTCTCATCCTTTTTGCGACATAGATTTTTAGCCTTACACTTGTTAATCCGCGTCGCAAAAACAATTATAACATAATATGTCGAGAGTTGTCAATAACACCCTCCAGAATTTCTGGAGGGTGTTATTGTTTTTTAGCTTCTTAAACATTTTTGCTATTGATATAATTAAAATTTTAAATATAATATACTTAAAGACTATTAATTTCACAAAAAAGAAAATAGTCGGGTGGTTAAGCACCCGACTATTAAAAGGATTTCATTTAAGAATATCAAATATTATCCCGACTATGAAATTTAAAATTCCAAAATATCGGACAAATATTCTGATTCCACATTTAAAACCTTTTTTGAAGTTTTCCATATGGTCACCTCCACGAAGAATTTTTTGACTATCGCTAATTTAGCACCAGTCTTATTCCCATTGGAGTAAATCCAACTAATTATAACATATGGAAAAGAAATAGTCAACCCCCTTCGATTTTCGAAGGGGGTTTATTCTTGAAAAAATAGATATGCAAAAAAGAAAAACCTTACATTTTTCTTTTAGAAGAATGTAAGGTTTTTAGTTGGTAATTTCTATACTATATTTACTTTTCATGTTTTTTACCTTTTCGTTTTTTAATTCTTTTGTATTTTTCATCCTTGTCCGAAAAAACTCGAACGATAATTTTCGATTCCAATATCCTTACATAGAAACAGATGTATTAATTAAAGTAGTAGATGTTTCCACCACTCTTTTCGACAAATTCAATCTGAATACCATTCATTTCGATAATCCATCCAGTATTGGTTTGTCTTACATCCTTAAATCCAAAGTTATCGGAATTTGCACGTCCGTTGATTTCCATTGCGTCTACCCAGCTCCAGAGAGCATAGGCGACGTCTCTGTCTCCGCAAAGGAAGTACATTGCTTCCATAACTGCATTGATTTCGCTGTTTGTTGCAGAGTCAGAATCATAGCTCTTTCTCCACTGGAATACTTCAATACCATAACGACCAGAGTCTACAACGATTTTTGCAAAACGTCCTTCTTCAAGGTCATTAAGAGAAAGACCATCAGCAAACATTCTTACATTGTAAATACCCCCAATATAACCGTTTAAAGCACTAAGGTTTTCAGAATAAGAAAGGTTCTTATCGAGAGTAGGACGGGTCTTCCCAGGAATCTCAGGTAAAGAGCCAGCATTACCAATAGAATACTCCTTGCCAGATTCAGGCTTACCACCAGTGTTTACCCAATCCGAAGAAGCATCAGCGTTAGGCTTACCATCGGAGTTGCTGTCATCAGGAGTAGTAGGCTTAGGAAGCTTATCTACGTAATTATCCTTATAAGAATGAGTACATCTTGTGCAGTCGAACTCGGTAAAACCTTCAGACTCAGTAGTAGGAGCTACAACAGTCTTCTTGTAATCATGACCAAGCTCAGGCTTAACAAAATCTACATAACTGTCACCACAATCACAAGTAAGGACCGTATGGCCAGGGTCAGTACAAGTGGGAGCAACAACAGTTTCCTTATAAGAATGGGTATGAGTAGGCTTTTCCTCAGGAATAGCATCTACAGTATCGGAAGCCTCCGTATCTGTCTCGGTTATATCTGCGTTATCAGTAACAATGTCATCAATGGCATTGTCTTTTTTATTCTCTGGCGTAGTTATGTCTTCCTCGACAGGTGCGGAATCTTCCTCACTCTGTTCTGGAACATTTGCTTCTTCCTCTGTTGTCGTGACAGTATCAGATACCACTTCGTCTTCTGCAACAGTGGTGTCCTCAGTAGTATCTTCTGTGTTATCATCATTATTGACAACATCATTTTCGGCGTTGTTTTCTTCTTTATTGTCTTCTCCCTCGGTTTGTTCAGGGGTTATAATATCTTCCTCATTATTATCAGCAGGCGTGTTTGAAGTGACGGTGTCGTTATTGACATCGTCTTTTTCTATATCTGTATTTCTGCAACACACGAATACAAGTACAGTTGCAAGAACGAGAAGCAAAGCAATAATAAGTGCAATAGTCTTACGCATTTATGTAATCTCCTTAAACGTCATTCTTCCTTATTTATACATATTATAACATAAAAATCCTGAAAAGTAAACAGTACGACACTTTTTGATGATGAATTTTCACTTTGTTTAATAATATATAGAAGAAAATTCAAGAAAGGAGGGCATTTTCTATGCTTTACGGAAGTTCAAAAATAATGCTTCGCAACCTCTCCAAGCAAGAAAGACATTACCTTGAAGCTCTGGCACAAATGAGCAGAAGACTATATAATCTGTGCATTGTCAGGATATGCGACCATTACGAAGAAACAGGCAAGATTTTAAACTATCAGGAATTAAAGCCTCTTGTCATTGACAGCAAGGAATACAAATCAATGACAGGCTGGTACTATCAGACCTTGATTTCAGCTATTCACAATTTCAAGATTTACGTATCGACAAGCAATTACACCTTGAACCGCTTAGACCATACGCTGAAAGTAAAGCACCTTGAAAATTTCGTACCGCCTCGGGCAAAAGACACTTTAAGAGCTGTTGACATTGGACGTCCTCACATCACAGACGGATTTCTGACAGTGCCTTGCTCGAAGTACACTCCCAGCTTTAAATTGAAGCTTCCCGACTGTTACAAGGACAAGAACATTCAACTTATCACAATAAGACCACTGCACCACGACAGGTATTGGGAGTTAATCGTTCAATACACTGTTACAGAAATACCGCACTGTGATTTATCGAAAGACAGGGTTCTGGGAGTTGACTTAGGCGTTACGAATTTTGCAACGTGTACAGCGTTTTTCTTAGACTCAAACAAGATACAGTCCTTTATTATTGACGGAAAGAGGTTAAAGAGCATTGTTCAAGGTTACTGTAAATGCCGTGCAAAATTGCAGTCTGCGAACCCTTGTAACACTGACACAAGACGATTATGCAGTTTATCAAACAAGACACACAACAGGCTGAACGACTATGTTGCTAAAACCGCTTCATACATTATCAGCTATTGTATTAACAATCACATTTCAAGGATTTGTTTCGGCTGGAGCATTAATTTTCAAATGACAGAGGGAATCAACCTTGGGAGAAACAATCAGAGCTTTGCACTCTTTCCTTTCGCAAAGCTAAAGACAGCACTGAAATATCAGTGTGCCAAGCATGGTATTGACTTTGTTATTGTAGATGAATGTTATACCTCACAGGCTTCATTTATTGACTTCGACAGGATTCCAGACAAAGTAGTGCGTAAACAAATTGATTTTAGCGGAAAGAGGGTTCACAGAGGGTTATATATGAGTGCTGACGGAATTACACTCAATGCAGATGTGAATGGCTCAGCTAACATTATAGTTAAATACTATCAAAGTAGGGGCGAAACAGCCAAGCTTGACTGTTTAGGCCGTAGAGGACTTGCATATCCCAAAAGAATAAAAATCTTTTAAACAATGCACAGCTTCTTGACCACTGTTTCCTCTTTGTGTTTTGCAGAGAGGAAACATTTTTATTTAAATAATATATAAGGAGGAATTTTATGCTTACAAAAGAAGATGCAAAACAAATAGATGAATACTTGATGAAGCACTATACCCTTTCAGACAAGGACACTGAATACCTTGACGATATAGATATGCTCATACTTGAATGCAGTCTTGACCCAACACGCCCAAAAGAAATATTGGATGAGCTTTCAAATACAGCACAAGAGCTTCAACGCAAAATGAACGCTTACTTCATTCTTGATGAAGGCTGTTCTCCAAGAGTTCTGGCGTATCAAGAGAAATATTACACAGTATTGTACTTATATAAAAAAGGTAAAGGTGAGTCTGCAATTCCCGAACTTGCTATGCAGTCGTTTACTTCATCCTTTGATTTGTTTTGGTTACGAACAGTAGCAAATATGGAAAATGACGAGTAGAACACTTTAATTTTATATTGATACCTCCTTTTCAGTAAGATATATAAATAAGCCAAAGGAGGTAATTTTTATGTCACAAAATGATGAATTTGTACTTACGCCCGAAGAAGAAGCATTCCTTATTGAAACATCTGAGGAAAGAAACCCCTTTTCCGAATGGGTTGAAAAGATGGAAGCTGAATACGAGGACATAAGTTATTTAGCAATCTGACCTCTCTTTTTTGATTTACCTCTTTGTCTTAAACAAATACAAGTGGTAAGAAAATAAAATGGTCGGAATAACAAAGGTTAAAAAATATGTGTCGAACAGGTTCACGCCCTCGTTTGACACTTTTTATTTATATTTGATTGATTATGCTTGTAGAATAATAAAAAATAATATTAAAGGAGGTTCTTCCATGAACAACATTGAAATCCAAGACTTAAAAATTTCAGAACACGAAAAGGTTGTTGCCTCACTTACAGTGAGTATAAACGATATACTTTTCAGAAACTGCACCCTTATCCGTTCACCAAAATCAAAAGAGTATTATTTATGTATGCCAAGTGTAGCGTACAACTCTAAAAAGACGAATAAGAAAGCATATTTCCCACTTGTCAAGCTTCCATCTTCTTTACACGCAAAAGCTTTAGCTGAAGCTATTGAAGCTTATGAAGAATTAATGGAAGAATAAAAAAGTCAAGTATTAAGAAGTCGAACCCCGGAGGGTTCGACTTCTTTTTTTGCTCGAACAGTTTTATATAAGGTGTAGAACACGTTTTATTATATAAGTCGAAAAAAACAGCATATACTGATTTTGTAAGGCGTTTTGTCGATACAACAAAAACATCAGGTGTCCCTGATGGCGACAAACAACAACTTTTTCTTTATTCTGCTGCTTTTATAAAAATAAGCAGAATATTAAATACCTTGTCATATTGAGGTTGTTTGTCTAACTTCTAACTATAAAAAATAAAACAGGAGGTACAATATGAAGCCCAATAACTCAATAAAAGCAACAGTTCTCAATAATAGGTTTAAGAAACGTCATATCACACCACGAATGATTGATAAAGCAACTGAGTCTTGTAATTTAATTCAGCTCTTAATATGGTGGGATGAAGACAACGTATCTTTTATTAATAATCAGTTTTGTCTTAAGAGCAATCCTAAATATAAGATATTTGAAAATATGCTCTACAACTTCTACACAGGTGAAGCACTACCACCAATATTCGCATTAGAAGATATATGTGGTCTTAGCTTCCAACAAGCATATTATGTTTTAAATCACTTTGCTTTAAGAGTCAACAAGTACGATATTCAACAATATATAAAGAAGAATTATATTAATTCCACTTCCTCTTTAAAAATTGAAGCTGATGTTAAGAACTTCAATAATATACTTGACGAGGATTTATTAAATTTTTCTGATGTTGCAATTAAAGGTTATGCTTTGTCACGAACCTACGCTTATTTATGTACACAACGAAAAATTGACAGAGACATTATTTCCAATTTTATACATAGACGACTTCTTTGTATGGATAAGAGCTATAACCTTGCCTTTTTGACATATAGAAACAATGACGTTATTGCTGTCACAAGGAAAAGCACAAACACTAAAAGCAATTTCCGTCAAAATTTTGTCGTTGAGCATTTTACAGGCTTTTCATATTCAAGTGTCAATGCTAAAGAATATAAGAACGTTTATGTTTTTGAAAGCTGTGTTGACCTTATGAGCTATATGTCACTTGCCAAGATTAAGGCTGTTCCTCAGATTGACTATAATGACAGCCTGCTAATTTCCTTGAATGGAGCTAATATTAAATATCTCGACAAGGTTCTCCGAGAAAACCTGACGATAGAAAATATTTATATGTGCCTTGACAATGACACCTTTGGTATTGATGCGACTGAGAAATATATTCAAAATTCGTCTCTTAATGCTGAGAGTATGCAATATCTTCTCCGTCAGGCTTCGCTCAGAACTGTCGGATATATTAAAGATTGGAACGACCTATTAATATTTGAAACCAACGAAGTTGAGCATAGTTGATTTGCTCGAACACTTAACGTATTTACTTTTTCAAAAAAATATTGCATTATAAGAATGTGATTAACAAGACTCGGTTCTCCATATTAAAACAAATATAATAATAGGAGGAAAAACTGATGGAGACAGTTACATATTAATATGAAGTATTCAATCTCATTATTGAAAAGAGAATTGGAAAACACTCACCCAAAAGAGCTTCAGAGAATAATTAAGCTGTTAGAGCTTTTTATTCAAGAAAGAGAAGCCTTCAAGGACTGCATTCATAACAAACCAGCAGAAACCAAAGAGCAAAGAGAAGTACGTGCTTTTGACAACGACTATTCTTTTCGTATAGGTGAAATATCAGTGCTTATTTTTACATCATACGAAGAAACGCCTCGTCATTGTCTTTATAGCACACAGTACACTGTATGTTCCGAATCAACAACGTACAAAAGAATATTAACCATATATGAGATTATAAAAGATTATTGCTTATCGTTAAATGAAGATATAAACCTCTAATGTTACAATTATGTTACAAAAATTGGTTGGGCGTTTACTTTGCCAAAAAAATATTACATATTGTATGCGTAAGGAACAGCAAGACAAAAACCGATTATTACAAAAACATTACAAAACAGCTTTTGTTCTTGTCTGTGATTTATAATGTGTTATTTTATAGACACAAGAGCATTAATATGCTTCAATCTCCAATCAATAAAAAAATAAAATATAAAGGAGGAACGCTGAATGGAGACAGCTATAAATCATATGGTTACATACGCCAAAAGAATTACATTTGAAAAGAGAATAGAAATTATTAGCAAAATTCATAAAATTCAATTCTATTATTACACCACTGACCATATACAAAAAGCTATTGAGTGTGGAACGACAGACTGTTTTACTATTCATCCTATGAATGTTTCGTTTAGATACAATTTTGTAGAGTATAGGTATCAAGAATATATGGATGAAAAAACTGGTTTTGTAAGTAGACTGTATAAGGGCGGTAAATTGAAAGAAATAAGGTGTTTAGATAGCATAGAGGAAGAACTTGACGAAGCAATAAAAAGCTATGCACTAAAACGAGGATTTGTTTCCTAGAACACCTAAAGTATTTACTTTTTTCAGAAAATATTTTATAATAACAATGTGAGAAGCAAATCCGCTTTTCACATTGTCTGAGGGTTAAACCTCAGTGTATTGAAATATTAATATAATTATCTTTAAACTCTTTAAACTCTTTAAACTAAGCAATATGTTTTTAAATTATCGTATCATATAACTATTGTAGAATTTAAAAAAATATATTTTATAACTAATATAGCATTAAAAATTTTTTATAACTATTTTAGAATTTAAAAAATTTATACTTAACATTTTTAGCATACGAAACATTTAAAAACCGCAAAAACAAAGATAATTAGCAAGAAAACCGCCGGCAAGGCGGTTTTCTTGTTTATAAAGCCTTTTAATATTATAATACAGCCTTTTGTTTTCTAAAATTATATAAATCAAAAAAGACAGAGATGTCAAAATCAAAAAATGGAGGAAAACAGAAATGGCAAATGTTTATCAAATCGTGACAGACCGCATTGTAGAGCAAATCGAAGATGCGATTAAAAATGGGACTAATCTCCCTTGGCAAAAACCTTGGTCTGCTTTAGAAGCACCTCGTAATTATGTTTCCCAAAAAGTTTACAGAGGCGTGAACCTGTTTCTTTTGGATATGGGACATACTTATTTGAGTTGGTCGCAAATATGTGACCTGCAAAAGCACAACCGAGACATTAAACTTAAAAAGGGCAGTAAGAGCAAAATAGTTGTGTTCTTTTCTTTTAATAAACACACTAAAGACGTTATTAATGAAAATGGACTTATAGAACAAAAGGAAGTCAGCATTCCTTTCTTGCGTTACTATAATGTCTATGACAGTAATGACGTTGAAAATTTACCGCCACTTGAAACAGGCGAACAAAAGACTTATACTCACACTCCAATCGAGGAAGCGGAATGTATTTTTCTTGATTACATTGACCGAGAGAAAATACAGTTGGAGTATAACAACGGAGAAAGTGCATATTATTTGCCTGAGAAAGACATTATAAGTCTCCCCAGAGAAGAATTGTTTTCGACTTATGAAAAGTTCTTTGCAGTAGCCATGCACGAATGCGGACATTCAACAGGAGCAAAGAACCGTCTTAATCGTTTGAAAGGTTCTCGGTTCGGGGATGAGGCATATTCACTTGAAGAATTAGTCGCTGATATGACACAGAATTTCATATTTGCTGAGCTTGGAATTGACAGTAAAGACGTTTATGACAACAGCGTTGCTTATATGAGAGGTTGGCTGACTGCACTTAAAAACAATGTGCATATGATAGTGACCGCTTCAAGCCGAGCAGAAAAGGCAACCAATTACATTCTGCATGGGAAAGCAGAAAATATTTCAGTTTAAAGAAAAGGAGAATTTTTATGTGTGAAAATCTTTCATTGAGAGAACAGCAGAAAGCAGAGGCTTTCAAAAGAATGCAAATACTTGAATTACACCCTAACGCAATAAATGACTTTCTTTATTGCGACTTGATAAACAAATCTGAACTGTGCGGAATTCTATTTTGGCTTGACGAAGAAGAACAAGAAATAGTCAAGTCCTTTGAAGACGAACACGAAGCGATTGTTTATCACATCATTAAAGACCATACTGAGTTTGGAACTCTATTAACCTTATTTTATGTGTCTAAGCACATTTGCGAGTGGGAGCGTGACAACTCCGACTTAAAGAACAATATCCAACTGTGCTATGTGAAAAACTTGGATGAAGATATGTTCAGTGAATTTGGTTACATAGGCTTCAAGAAAATGATAGGTGGTTTACAAAGGACAGAATGAGTGGTGGAAATTATTTCACCACTTTTTCTTTTCAAAATCCTTATGTTACAGTTATGTTACAAAAAAGGGTTAACGCTTTATTTTTCAAAAATAATATTACATATTGTATGTGTAAGAAACATCAAGGTAAAAGCCGATTATTACAAAAACATTACAAAATGGCTTTTACTCTTGTCTGTGATTTATAATGTGTTATTTTGAGAATGCAAACAACGCACAGCGTTTTACAAAATTTAGATATTAATGGAGGATTATAATTATGATGAATAACAATATACCCCGAATGATGACAGTACGACAGGTAGCCTCAACAGGACTACTTCCCGAAAGTGCGATACGCAGACTTCTTCACGAGAAGAAAATTCCTGCTGTGTATTCGGGAAAGAAAGCATTTATTAACTTTGATACATTATGTGAGCAACTGGCGAACCTCTCGCCAGTTGCGTGAAGGGAGAGTTATTATGAATATCAGAGGCGTAACCAAACGTGGTGAAAATACATACCGTTTTACACTTTCGCTCGGATTTGACGGAAACGGTAAAAACATTCGGAAAACGATGACGTTCAAAGTGCCAGAAGGAACAGCACCTACAAAGGCTGAAAAAATGGTGATGGAAGCATATAACGATTTTCAGAAAAAGCACAAGCACACACAGGACTTGGAAGAGCATATGCGTTTTAAGGAACTTGTTGATATATACTTTCGTGATTTTGCTCCAAACAAGCTGAAGCCTGTGACGAGGTATAACTATGAAAGGGATTTGAATATTCATATACTTCCTGTTTATGGAAACAGAAAAGTAATGAGTATCAAGACATCTGAACTCACAACATTTTTTACAGGACTTCCGCTGTCTTCTGAAACGACAAGAAAGTTAAAGACGATAATGTCAAGCGTGTTATCTTTCGGAGTTAAACAGGGATATATCACGCATAACCCTTGTTGTGGAGCATTGTATAAGGAAGATACTTCGGAAACGAAGAAAATTAAGTATCTTACACCAGAACAATGCCGTAAGTTGATGAAACTTACAAGCGAATACAGTTCGTTTAACACCATTATCCAGTTTTTGATATTTTCGGGAATGAGAATCGGGGAATGTCTTTGCCTTAAATGGAGTGGACTCGATATGGAACATAGTACTATTTCGGTACGCAACACTCTGGCATATGCTTATAAGGAAAAATATCAATCTTCTACCAAGAACGATACAAGTTATCGAACACTTAAACTTGGGGAATATTCTATGTCAATCCTTAAAAGGCATAAAGAACAGCAGGACAAACTCAAGGCTGTTGTGGGTGATGCGTGGAAATACCCCGATTTCATTTTCACTACCGAGATTGGTGATTATATGAATTATGGCAGTATCAACGAGAAACTTAAAAAGCTTCTCAAAGAAAATGATTTGCCTTGCGTTACTGTTCATGCACTACGCCACAGCAACGCAAGTCTTCTCATCAATAATGGAGTTGATTTGAAAGCGGTGTCTTCACAATTAGGTCATTGTAATATAAATATTACGGCTGATACCTACGGACATATTTTCGATGAGTACAAAGCGAGAATTTCCAAAAGTCTTGAAGATTGCCTCATTTAACAATAACGGAGCATGCTCTATATGGGTTATGCTCCGTTGTTGATTTATTTACATATATATGGTATAATTATGTTGAATTAAATAATCGTTTTTTTTGAGGAGTATTATGGATTTAAGAGAATTTTATCTTCAAAACATCAAAGAAGATGAATATCATTACCGTTTTCACAATGAGATTGAAAAAGTTAATAAAGAATATAATATTTTTACTGGCAGTGAAGAAGTAAATGATATTGAATTTGAAGTATATGATACAGAGGAAGCAATACTGAAATTCAGAGAATGGTGTCAGCCAGAAGTTAATTTTTTGAAGATTGAAAATAAATGTTGGTTTTATCTTCTAACATACTATTTGCATAAGATGGGTTATGAGATAAAAGAGTTCCCAAGGATATTAGCAAGACCACCCATAGAACCTAGTGATTTTACGTACGGAGAAATTAGAAACAGAATTATTGCTCAAGGCGGTGATGATAACGGGCAAGTTCGCTATGCCACGCGACGAACATTTATTGCTAACCTTACTTTTGAACTCAAGTCTAATCATATTGAAATAACTGATTCTATTAATCAAAAGTTTATTGAAATTTCCAATCGTCAAGCATCATTCAACAATATGAGCACAGATGAAAAACTCGCTGAGATAGCAAACCTTATTGAAAAAATGTTGAAGAAAGACGGCAAATTCCTTACGATAGATTACTCATTGGTATGTTTTGATTATATCAACGAGGAAACAGTTAAGGGGTATCGGCATAAACTTCAATGTTTTAGACATTCCTCTGATGAATCCATTGCTGAACGGGCATCCTTTTCCGATGAACAAAAATCATTTCTTATTGATTATGGCTTGGTAATAATTAAAGCAATTCACGATGTATTAGAAGTGAAGAAATAATAAGTTGAGAAGTGATTTTTTGGTGCAAATTTGGTGCAA
The DNA here is from genome assembly GCA_045594565.1 of Eubacteriales bacterium. Lineage (GTDB taxonomy): Bacteria > Bacillota > Clostridia > Oscillospirales > SIG627 > RGIG6353. The sequence continues at coordinate 26,602 of JAZNYT010000086.1, read as the reverse complement.
AATTCTATGAAACGATATGAATTTTATCAAACGATATACAATCATATCTACACAAAATCGCACAATATAAGCGTTTTTCAACGATATTAAACGCCATAAACGATACAGAGATAACTCAAAGAGATAATTTTAGTTATCATTTTACCCCCGAAAGTCAAGCACTTTCGGGGGCTCTTTTTATGTTTCTCAAAAGATTATACTGATATTTTGCACACTAAAATTTAGTCGAAATTTGAAAAAAAGTTATTTAAACCATTGTGCTTTTGGTAATGTTATGGTACAATTTAAAAGACATAAATGTTGAATTTTTTATTACATAGGAAATTGCATCTGGGTTGCGTGTAAAAAATAATAATTTGGAGTTTTTATTATGTTGGAACAATTTCTTGCTTGGTATAATGGCTTGACCGATGGATTGTGGGGCTCGATAGCGTTGTTTATTGTCGGTGCCCTGCTTTTAATCAAAGGCGGTGACTGGTTTGTGGACAGCGCGGTAGAAATTGCTAAGCGTTTTCACGTACCGGAAATTATTGTGGGAGCTACTGTAGTTTCCATTGGAACTACTCTTCCCGAGGTTATGGTATCGGTTACTGCCGCGGTTAACAATAATGGTGCGATTGCATATGGAAACGCCATAGGTTCTATTATTTGCAACACGGCGTTGATTGCTGCATTAACTATTGCAATACGTCCTGCACCGATAAACAGAAAAGCTGTTATAACACCTATAATATTTTTCTTTGTATCCGCCTCTGTTTACATGGTAGCAGCCTATATATTTGGTAGCTTTGACAGATGGCTTGGAATCGTGATGTTGTTGGTATTCGGTATTTATATGGCAATGACGATTTACAAGGGCTTCAAAAATCCCGATGAAGTGCAGAATGAGGAAAAACAGGACCGGAAGAGTGGTTCACTGCTGAAGGATATTATTCTTTTGATTGTCAGCGCCGGACTTATTGCTTTGGGCGCAGATATGTTGGAAGGATCAGCCGTTTCTTTATCGCTTATTGCGGGTATACCTACAGAGGTTGTAGGGGTTACCGTCGTTGCATTGTGCACATCATTACCTGAATTGGTAACTGCAATAGTTGCGCTTGCAAAGGGGCATGGAGCATTATCTCTTGGAAATATCATTGGAGCAAATATTTTCAATCTCGTTCTTGTGTCAGGTATGGCGGTAACCATTTCACCATTCCTTATTCCTGAAGGCAGTAAATTATTTGGCTTCAATACGTCTCAGCTTATAGAGATTCCTTTGATGGTAGCCGTAATGGCGTTGATGACGTTGCCGGCGTTGTTTAAGGGTAAGCTACATCGCTGGCAAGGTGTAACTTTGCTTGGAATATACGTTGCTTTTGTAACGTTGCAGGTGCTGATTGCAATTGGTGTAGTTTGATTGAATAAAGCATAATAAATAAAAAAAGCTCTGCTCTCCGGCATTGTCGTTTCTCTTCTTGCAGGTGCAGTGATAGGCTGCTTCGCCTTTTTCAGAGGCGACCTCCTTGCAGGAATTTTCGCAAAAGATACCCCTGTCATAATGGCGGCGTGGGAGTATCTCAAGGCGTATGCTATCGACTGTCTCTTTACCGCATTTTTATTCTGCTTTATCGGATATTTTAACGGCTGCAGCTGTACCGCCTTTGTAATGATTCAGGGAATCGTCGGTGCATTTTGCGTCAGACTTCCTCTCTGTTGGCTTATCAGTAGATTCACAAGCTCTCTCTTCTTTATCGGTATTTCAACACCTGCATCAACCGTAGTACAGATAGCACTTTGCTTTTTGTACATTGGCATTTTTCAAAAGAGAAAAAGAATTTGTAAAGAATAAAAGGAAAAGTGATATGGATTCGTTGAATAAATTTAGCATTGTGGCTCCGGAAAAATATTCAGCATGGCCATTGCTCGGTAGAGCAAAGGATCGACTGATTTGTATCTATACCGTAGCTGACAGGCATAGCGTCAGCGAAACAAAGCTTTATATGAAGACCTCAACGGACGGTACCTTGTGGAGTGACAGAAAAGAGGTATTCACCGAAAAAACGGGGATAAAGGGTGTTACCGGTATCGGCAATGACAGTAAAGGTAATGCACTTATTTGGTATAGAGACGGTGCACCTGCAGTCCTTCAGACGAGGTACGAGCTTTATAAAGCCGACGGTAACGATTTGACACTTGTGAGTATTCCTGATATTGATGTTCGAGGCGGACATATAGGTAATATTTTTCAGGCAGAGGGCAACGTTTTATTTGCATTTTATAACACCTACGGAGGTTCGGTACGTTCATTTGGGATACTTAAAAGTCTTGACGATGGAAAAAACTGGGAGCAGATACAGATTGAATCATTGGTAAATAAGTCGGAGTGCCCCGTTGAGATAGACGGCTTCTACGCAGGTAACGGAAAGATATTCGCTCTCGGACGAAAGGATTCGGGTGACGGAACGATAGCTATGTTCCAAATAGAGTCCTCTGATTTCGGGGCAAGCTGGAGCAAAAAATATTCGAACGTAACGGATTCTTGTCAAAGCTCTCCTGCCTTGATTTTTGAGTCGAAGGAAGAAAAGATATTTTTATATTATTTCGAAAGAAGCACAGGAAAATTAAAACGAAGAGTAGCGTTCCTTTCTGACGTTTGGTCAAAGCCTCTTTGTTGGAATGAACCCGATATAGCTTTTGAGGAAATCTCGAGAGGGGAGGATTCCGGTAACGTTAAGGTTGCTTTGGTAAATAACGCTCACCTTGCAATCTATTATGCCGGCACTTCGACAACAACGGGAATTTACGGCATAATGGTTTGAAAATTTATATAAAAAAGAGACACACTTAAAAACATACCTCAAGTGTTGAAAGTTTTTGAAGGTAAAGGGGGCTTTTTTCAAAAGGTTCCTTTGAAATCTCCAAAAAAGAAAATTCCGACAATATTGTCGGAATTTAACCTTAATTTTGCATTCTGCATTCAAAAAACGCTACGCATTAAGCGTAGCGTTTTTTATTTTTACTTTGAATTCTTAAGCTGTTCAAGAACTTCTCTTGTGATTCTTGCAACAAGCTCGTCGGTAGCCTTAACACCGTAGCTAACTGCAGTACCGCAGCTTCCGAAAAGCTCAAGCTTCTTGATAACTGCCTTCTTGATAGCTTCAACAGATGCAGGGATAAGGTCGATAATACCCTTATTCATATCTGTGAATGCGCGGAATTCAGCTTCAACAGCAGCAATGTTGATATCTGTGAAGATGTTAACCTTGCTGATACCCTTTTCGATAGCAGTCTTGAAGTCGTAGTCTGTAAGACCTGAACCGCCGTGAAGTACGAGGGGAACGTCGATTGTGTTTGCGATTGTTTCAATTCTGTTGAAATCAAGCTTGGGGGGGAGCTTATAAGCGCCGTGTGCAGTACCTACTGCAATCGCAAGAGCGTCAACCTTTGTTCTCTCAACGAAGTCTCTTGCCTGTTCGGGATCTGTGTAGAACTTGGAAGCATCTTCCATGGAAGCTTCTGTAGCACCCTCAGCACCACCTACGTGACCAAGCTCACCCTCGATGGTAGCACCGTAAGAGTGTGCAATGTCAGCCATCTCACGAACCTTCTTGATGTTCTCTTCATAAGGGTCGGTAGAGCAGTCGTACATGATAGATGTAAAGCCAAGCTCAAGAGCCTTGATACAAGTCTCTTTCTTAAGACCGTGGTCAAGGTGAACAACTACGGGCACCTTAGCCTTCTTTGCCATGGGGATAAGGTAGTAGGAAACCTCTTCAAGAGGTCCGTAGGGGAAGAGTACCTCTGCAGTACCCATAATAACGGGAGAGCCTGTCTGTTCGGCAGCAGAAATGATACCGCGTGCAAGCTCAAGGTTAACAGCGTTAAAAAGTCCGATACCGTACTTACCCTTTTTCGCAGGATAGAGCACTTCGTTCATATTAACAAGCATTTGAAAGTCCTCCTATATGTATACATAGTTTATTTTCTATAATACATTGTATCACAAACTTCCGAAAAGTCAATACAAAACAACACAAAAATCAAAAATAATCCACAGTTTTTTTGGAAAAAGCTAAAAACTTTATCAAAAACCAACCAAAACAACAATAAAACACGCCCTCATATTGAGAGCGTGTTGCTTTTTGTCAGTTTTGCTGATACGTTTCGAGGAAGTCCGAGATTTCACTCATTGCGTGGTAGAGGTCATCGGGCTTAGGAAGCATTACAATTCTGAAATGGTCGGGGGTGGGATAGTCAAATCCGCTACCCGGAACGATAAGAATCTTCTTTGCTTTAAGAAGGTCGTAAGCAAACTTTCTGTCGTCCGTAATGTTGTGCTTCTTTGCGTCAAACTTGGGGAACATATAGAATGCCGCACGGTTCTTAACGTAGGTAAGCTCAGAGCTTTCGTCCATAGCACGGCACGCCGCCTCTCTCTGCTCGAAGAGTCTGCCGCCCGGTATCATCATAGCCTCGGTGCTTGCTCTGTCCTGAAGGGCTGCGGGAATAACAAGCTGCATCAAAGCGTTGGAGCAAAGTCTCATAGAAGCAAGAGCAACGATACCCTCAATGAAGTCACGCGCTTCTTCGGTAGGGCCTGTAATAATCATCCAACCGCAACGGAATCCGCAAACGATGTGAGATTTTGAAAGACCGTTCATAGTAACAACGAGAACGTCGGGAGCAACGCTTGCCATAGGTGTGTGCTTGATACCGTCCATAACGAGTCTGTCGTAGATTTCGTCGGAGAAGATAACAAGGTCATGCTCACGGGCAATATCTGCTATTTGTTCGAGAATTTCCTTGGGATATACAACGCCTGTGGGGTTGTTGGGGTTTATAATAAGAATGGCTCTTGTTTTTGAAGTTATTTTCTTCTTGATGTCCTCGATATCGGGATACCAATTTGAGCTCTCGTCGCACATATAATGAACAGGCTTGGCACCTGCAATATAAGTACAGTTGGGCCAAATGGAGTAGCAGGGACAGGGAACGAGTATCTCATCGCCTGCGTTAAGAAAAGCGGTAGTAACCATACTTACTACTTCACTTACACCATTGCCGACAAATATATTGTTTTCATCAACGTATTCGATGCCTGTTCCCTCATGGTAAGCCTTGATAGCGGCGCGTGCTGCGGGCATACCCTTAAGGTCGCAGTAGGGAACTGCTTCGTCAAGATGATTTGCAAGTGCTTCCTTTACGCTGTCAGGCATACCGAAGCCGAATTTTCCGGGGTTACCCGTGTTAAGCTTGAGAACCTTGTCTCCTGCCTTTTCCATACGGAGTGCCTCTTGAAAAACGGGACCTCTTATATCGGAATGTACGAGAGCAAGCTTGTCAGATCTTTTAATCTCTTTCATAATTTCCTCCTGGTTACTCAAATAATGATTTATTATACCATAACAAAATAGAAAATGCAATAAAAGAGCCACAAAAAAGTATTTTATGGCTCTTTTTTAAAAATACAGAAGAAAAAATTCGGAAGGCTTATAGTTAAATGAGAATATGCCATAGCAAATTATCTCTTTACTATTACTTATTACCTAAAACAAAAGGGTGTATTTCTACACCCTTTAAATTATTATACGCAACCCTGTGCTTTCATAGCCTCTGCAACCTTGAGGAAGCCTGCAATGTTTGCACCTGCAACAAGGTCGTCGCCAAAGCCGTATTCACGAGCCGCCTTAACCGAGCTGTCGAAGATGTTCTTCATAATCTGATGAAGCTTTTCGTCAACCTCTTGGGCACTCCAGCTATAACGCATGGAGTTCTGAGACATTTCAAGGCCGGAGGTTGCAACACCGCCTGCATTAACCGCCTTTGAAGGAGCAACCTTCAAGCCGTTTGCCTTGAGGTATGCAAGTGCTTCGTTGGTGGTAGGCATGTTGGAAACCTCAACGTAGTACTTGATGCCGTTTGCAACCATCTTTTCGGCTTCAGCCATTCCAACCTCATTCTGTGTAGCACAAGGCATAAGAATGTCTGCCTTAACGCCCCAAGGCTTTTCACCCTTGAAAAAGGGAACGCCGAACTTGTCTGCATAATCCTCTACTCTGTTGCGGCAAGAAGCGCGCATTTCGAGCATATAGTTTATCTTTTCTTCGGTAATTATACCGTCCTTGTCGTATACGTAACCGTCGGGACCTGAAATGGTAACAACCTTACCGCCAAGCTCTGCAATCTTCTTTACAGTACCCCAAGCAACGTTACCGAAGCCTGATACCGCAACTGTCTTGCCCTTGATATCGTCACCGAAGTGCTTGAGCATTTCTACCATATAATAAACTGCACCGTAGCCTGTCGCTTCGGGTCTGATAAGTGAGCCACCGAAGGAAAGACCCTTACCTGTAAGAACTCCTGTGAATTCGTTCTTGAGTCTCTTATACTGACCGAACATATATCCTACTTCTCTTGCACCTACACCGATATCACCTGCGGGAACGTCGATGTCTGCACCAATATGACGGTAAAGCTCTGACATAAAGCTCTGGCAGAATCTCATAACCTCTGCATCAGACTTGCCCTGAGGGTCAAAGTCTGCACCACCCTTTGCACCGCCCATAGGAAGGGAGGTAAGGCTGTTCTTGAAGGTCTGCTCAAAGCCGAGGAACTTCATAATACCCGAATATACGTTGGGAGCAAATCTGATACCGCCCTTGTAAGGACCGATAGCAGAGTTAAACTGAACTCTGAAGCCGCGGTTAACCTGGACCTTGCCGTTGTCATCAACCCAGGGTACCCTAAATGTAACCTGTCTTTCGGGCTCAACTATTCTTTCGAGAATACCTGCCTCTACGAAATCGGGGCGTGCATCAATTACGGGTTCGATGCTTTCAAATACTTCTTCAACTGTCTGAATGAATTCAGGCTCGTTTGCGTTTCTTTTCTTTACGTTCTCAAGAACGCTTAACATATACTGGTTTTTCATTTTTTTATTCCTTTCATAAATTACTTAATAACGAATACATTATAAACGAATATTTATATTGTTGTCAATAGAAAAAGAGTAAAAAACTGCCCAAAATAACTGTTTTTCTTGACTTTTTTTGCATTTTATGATACAAAATATAATGGTTAGTTGTAAATGTATATTTAGCTATGAGGTGGAAAGGTTATGCTTTGCGATATTATAAAAGAGAGAAAAATACCGTCTTTACCCGATATATCTGATTTTGAAGAAAGACGTGCATTTATAAAAAAACTATATACTGAAGAGGTTTACGGCAAGGAAGTACCCCGTCCCGAAAGTGTTTCGTTTGAAACGGAGCTCCTTGAAGGCGGAAATTATTGTGCCGGCAAAGCCCTGCTTGAAAAAGTAACGGTTACGTCAAAGATTCTTGGACGCGAGTTTTCTTTCCCTTTTAAATTTGTTCATCCCGAAAATAAAAAGAATCAGAAGGTTATAGTTCAGATAAACTTTGGGCCCGAATGCCCACATAAGTATACGCCTGCGGAAGAAATAATAGACCTTGGCTTTTCGGTTGCTGTTTTTAATTATCAGGACGTGACCTCCGATAATAACGATTTTACAGACGGACTTGCAGGAATTCTCTTCCCCGACGGCAAGCGTATTTCTCCCGACTCTACGGGCAAGATAATGATGTGGTCGTGGGCGGCAAGCAGAGTTTTTGACTATCTTGAAACACTCGATTTTGTAGATCTTGATAACGTTACCGTTGCAGGTCATTCAAGACTCGGTAAAACCGCTCTTGTTACAGGAGCTTTTGACGAAAGATTCAAGTACGTCCATTCCAACGATTCGGGCTGCGGCGGCGGAGCTATCTTCCGTGACAAAAGAGGAGAGAGCGTTGAGAAAATAGTTGATCACTTTAGCTTCTGGTTTTGCCCCGCTTTTGCAAAATATATAAAAAATGAGCACTCGATGCCCTTTGACCAACATTTCCTCGTTGGAGCGATAGCGCCGCGCTATGCGCATATAGCAACGGCGGTAGAGGACGTGTGGGCGGATCCCGATTCGGAATACCTCACCTGTGTATGCGCAAGTGCAGAATACGAAAGACTGGGACTTACAGGCTTTGTGCATCCCGACCATATGCCCGAGCTTGAAGAGCATCTGAACAAGGGACGTATCGGCTACTACGTAAGAGAGGGCCGCCACTATTTCAGCAGATATGATTGGAAGAAGCTGACAGAATTTATAAATTTAAAAATTGGAGAAAATAAATGAGAATAATTACAGGGAAAGCAAGAGGAATAAAACTCGATACAGTGGCAGGGGATGCAGTGCGCCCAACCACCGAAATGGCAAAGGAAGGTATATTCAGTGCAATCCAGTTTGACCTTGACTCAAGAAGGGTTCTTGATCTTTTTGCGGGAAGTGGTCAGCTTGGACTTGAAGCCCTCAGCCGAGGCGCCGAAAGCGCGGTTTTTGTTGATGAATCGCAGGCGTCTGTTGATATGGTTAAGAAGAATGCGCAGAAGGCAAAGCTTTTTTCACAGTGCAGAATAGTCAGAATGGATTTTACCGACTTTCTTAAGAAAAGCACAGATACCTTCCATTTTATATTCGTAGACCCCCCTTACGGAAAGAAACTTCTCCCCGAGGTAGTAAAGAAGATAATGAAGTACGGCGTTCTTCACGAGGACGGAGTTATTATTTGTGAGGGGGAGGATGCCGAAATCGAGCTTGAAGGTGCTGACGAATACGGAATAGAAATAAAGAAGAGATATAAGTACGGAAAAACTTACGTTCATATGGTAGGAAGAAAATAATGAAAGCGATTATTACGGGAACCTTTGACCCTATAACCACGGGGCATGAGACTCTTATAAAAAAGGCAAGCGCTATTTTCGACGAGGTTATAGTGCTTGTCTGTGAGAATTTCAATAAAATAACGCTTCTCTCTCCCGAACAGCGCCTTGAACTCGTAAGACTTACCGCAGAAGCCTTTCCTAACGTCAGAGCGGAGGAGCACAAGGGGTGGCTTTACGAGTACCTCTTGAAGAATCCCGACTCGGTTTTATTCAAGGGCATTCGCAACGCGGGTGACCTTGAATATGAAAAGGAAATGGCGCGCTTCAACTTTTCTCATTCGGGTGTTGAAACTATTTTCTCTTTTGCAGACGAGGAAAAGGAGGAAATATCCTCAACTCTCGTTCGTAGTCTCATAAAAGACGGTGGGGAGTGGAAAAAGTTTATACCGCAAAATGCACAAAAAACAGCTGAATATTTCTACAAAAATATTTAAAAACTACTTGAATTTTCCCTTCAAGTAGTTTATAATATATGCAGAAGTGGTGGAAAGTGGTGGAAGATGGATAAATTTCCCACAAAACCCACAGAGTTTTCCACAATTTTGAAGGGGAAGGGGTGCAAATCGTGTTACTTGGTCAGTTTGATTATAACGTAGACGCTAAGGGGCGTGTATTTGTTCCCGCTAAGCTTAAAGAGCAGCTTGGCGAAACCTTCGTTCTTGCAAAGAGTATGGACCCTTGTATTGCCATATACTCTATGGAGATGTGGGAAGCATACGTTGCAAAGCTTTCTGTACTTCCCGAAACAAAGGCAAGAGGTATCAGACGTTTTGTTTTTTCCACCGCGGTTGAAGCGAGCACCGATGCACAGGGAAGAGTAGTTCTTTCTCAGCAGCTTCGTGAATATGCAGGCATTGAAAAGGAAGTTGTTATCATCGGTGTAAATGATCACGCAGAAATCTGGAACGTTGAAAGATACAACGGATATATGGAAGACCAGAAGCCCGACGATATGCTTGAAACCTTGACGGAGCTTGGCTTCTGATGGCTGAATTCAAACACTATTCGGTTCTCCTTCACGAGACCGTGGATATGCTCTCTGTGAAGCCCGACGGAATATACGTAGACTGTACTATGGGCGGCGGCGGACATTCCTCTGAAATCGCAAAAAGACTCACTACCGGCAGACTTATTGCCATAGACAGAGACACCGATGCCATTGAGGCAGGTAAGAAAAGGCTTGGCGAGTGGTCGGACAGAGTGACCTTTGTAAACGATAATTTTAAAAATATAAGATACATACTCTCGGAGCTTGGTATCGAAAAGGTAGACGGAATAACCGCAGACCTGGGAGTGTCCTCCTATCAGCTTGATACGGCGGAAAGAGGGTTTTCCTACCACGCCGATGCGCCTCTTGATATGAGGATGTCAAGAAATCAGAGCTTCGATGCGAAAGCGCTTGTAAACACCTATTCGGAAGGTGAGCTTACAAGAGTAATATCCGAATACGGAGAGGAAAAGTTTGCATCAAAGATAGCGAGACAGATAGTAAGGTCCAGAGAAATTAAAGAAATAGAAACTACCTTTGAGCTGGTAGAGATAATAAAGAGTGCTATGCCGAAAGCATCACAGATAGATAAGCATCCGGCAAGAAGGACCTTTCAGGCTATCAGGATAGAAGTGAATGACGAAATAGGAATGCTCAAAGGGGCGGTTGAGTCAATGATAGACTGCCTTGCAGCGAAGGGAAGACTTGCAGTTATTACCTTCCATTCCCTTGAAGACAGAGTGGTGAAGGAGGTATTTCGTTCGAAGACCGACGGATGCACCTGTCCATCAAGCTTTCCTGTGTGTGTATGCGGATTTAAGCCTGAAATAGTGAATCTTACAAGAAAGCCTGTGGTGGCAAGTACTGTAGAGCTTGAAGAAAACAGTCGTTCAAGAAGCGCAAAGCTTCGAGGAGCAGAAAAAATATAGAGAGGGAAAGTTAATGTCTCAGTACCAAACAACAAGCGATATCATCGCTCAAAAAAAGAATACTGTTAAAGACACTGCACAAAAAGACCTTGCGGAAAACTTCCTTCACGAGAAGGGCTACGAAAGACAGATAAAGCCCAGGGCGATAAACGGCGGAAGAGACAGAGTACCCGCAGATTATACGGCATCAAACAAGGTTAGACTTAACGATTCGCTTGCTAAAACACCTGTACCTGCAAAGGGAAATGTCAGTATAAAAAAAGGCACTGTGATACGAAAGACCGAAAGAAAAGTCGCTATAGGACAGATGGAAACGAGAAAAGAAGCCTCTAAAACACCCTTTCCTATTCCTTATATAGTATGTATAATGCTTCTTACCGTGATTTTTCTTTACGTCATACATCTTTATATTGAAATTGACGACCTTAATGCCGAGCTTACCGATTATAACAACCTTATAGTAGATATGAAGAGGGAAGAAACGGCACTTGAGATAAAGAAAAATAATATGTATGACCTTGAAGAGATTGAAAGAATTGCCAGAGAAGAATACGGCATGGTAAGTGCCGACCAGCTTCCCAAGGAATACATTACTCCGGACAGCAAAGACGACATTGAGATAATTGATATGCAAAATGAAGAAGTAACTCCCGGAGCGTTAATGTCGGGTTTTGCAAAATCAATTTCAAATCTTTTATCATATATAAATTAGTGAAAACATAGTAATGTAAAAAGAGTAAAGGGAAGGAAAGTCTCTTTACTCTTTTTTGACTAAAACTTCAGGAGGACAAGTTGAAATACCGTTTTGAGGCATCCCGCCACAGAATAAATAAAAAAAGTAATATACTTCTATTTTTCGTATGCCTTGCAGCTATAATTCTTATTGGTAGAATAGCGCATTATTCTATATACAAATATGACGAATATCAGAACAAAACGATTGCGCAGTCGGTTACCGAATCTACTATAAAGGCATCGAGAGGCACAATCTACGACAGGAATCTCAATATACTGTCGGTGAGCGTTACGGTGGAAAGAATATTCATTTCTCCTGCGGATATACCAAATATGACCGTCAGAGAATATATTGACGATTACGTTGAAAATATGAATGCAAAGGATGATAGAAAGGCAGAGGAAAAAGCAAGACTTACCGCTGCCTTTGACGACCTTTCCATAACCGTCGGTGAGGATATTGCAAACGAGCTTTCAAAAATTCTCGACGTCGATAAGTCCGGTATAATGGAAAAGGTTGCAAAGACCAACCGTAAGGACGAGACTATAAAGAAAAAGGTTGATGAAAATACCGCTGACCTTGTTCGAGATATGATAAGCGAGAAGCATTATTCCGGTTGTGTTTATCTTGAGGAGGATACGAGAAGAAGCTATCCTTACGGAAATCTTGCCTCTCATATTCTGGGCTTTACAGGAACGGATAACACGGGACTTGCGGGAATTGAGCTTTATTATGACAAAATGCTCGCAGGTATAAACGGCAAGGTTATAAAGGCAGTAAACGGCGTAGGTGACCAGATGCCCTATAAGTACGAAAGCTATATACCTGCTACCGAGGGCACCAACGTAATGCTTACCCTCGACGCCAATATCCAGAGAATGCTAGAAAAAAATCTCGAGACGGCATATAGCGATACACAGGCGGAATCGGGAGTGATGGGTGTTGTAATGGACGTTGACACCTATGAGATTCTCGGTATGGCAATTCTTCCAAATTTCGACTGCAACGACCCTTATACCCTCGACGAAAAATCCCAGAAAGAGCTTGACAACTTCGTGGGAACTGATGAAGAAAAGAACGAAAAGTTTCACGAGCTTATCTACGGACTTTGGGAAAACCGTATGATAACCGATACATACGAGCCCGGTTCTACCTTTAAAATGGTAGTAGCGGCAACGGTTGTCGAGGAAAACCTTTTAAGAAAAAACGAAACCTTTAATTGCGTAGGCTCTATAAGAGTTGACGGATATCCTAAGCCTATAGGATGCCACTTGAGGTCGGGACACGGTGTACAGACCTTTGAGGAAGCGCTCTGGCACTCCTGTAACCCCGTATTCGTTACTATGGGCCTCAGAATGGGAACCGAACGCTTTTTCAAGTATTTCAAAGCCTTCGGATATATGAACAAAACCGGAATCGACTTGCCGGGTGAACGCCTTGGCTTATGGTTTGAACGCTTCAACACAGTCGAGCTCGCAGTTTCGGCATTCGGACAAACCTTTACTGTAACACCCATTCAGCATATAGCGGCAGTTGCCGCCGTTGCTAACGGAGGATATCTCGGTACACCACATCTTCTGAAAGCCACTCTTGATGAAGACGGAAACGTAGTATCAACTAAAGAAAACGCTATGAAGCGCCAGGTAATATCAAAGGAAACAAGTGAAGAAATCGTTTCGTATATGGAGGGCGGCGTAAACAGCGGAGGCTCAGCTCGTAACGCTTACGTACAGGGCTACCGAGTTGCCGCGAAAACGGGAACAACCGTTAAAACGGCGCTGCGCTCGCAGACAGGTGAAACAAAGTATATAAGCTCCTGCGTGGCTTTTGCTCCCGCAGACGACCCTCAAATTGCGGTAATGGTGCTTATTGACGAGCCTGTGGGAACTTATTACGGAGGTACCGTTGCGGCACCCGTAGTATCAAGAGTTCTTGCCGACGTTCTTCCTTATCTTGGTGTCGAGCCTCAGTATAACGAAGAAGAGCTTGAAAACGTGGCGTATAACGTTGAAAGCTACGTTGGAAATACAGTAACCGATGCATCTGCAAAAATTCTTAAGGATAATTACAAGTACAAGGTTATAGGAAGCGGTCTTACTGTTGTAAGACAGGTACCCAAGGCAGGTGAATCTCTTGCTCATGAAGGAACTATTGTGCTTTATACTGATGATACAACGTCGGGTAAGACGCTCGTTCCAAACGTGGTGGGAATGACACCCTCTGCGGCAAATAAGACACTTGTGGATGCAGGTCTTAACATAATCGTTGTGGGAACGAATCCCGATCATATGGATGCGGCAATCGCTGTAAGTCAGTCGGTGGCGGCAGGGGATACCGTAGACAGAGGTACTATAGTGAAAGTAGACTTCAGAAATTATTCTAACATTACAGACTAAGGAAGGGTGAAGCGTATGCAACTAAAAGACATTCTTAAAGGAATCAAAACCGTTAAGGTCGCATCAGACCTTTCACTCGAAATAAAGGGACTCACTCAAAACAGTAAAAAGATAGAAGACGGCTTTATATTCGCGGCTCTTAAAGGCGCACGCTTCGACGGAAATGCCTTTATCCCTAGTGCTATGGATATGGGAGCGGTATGTGTTGTTACCGATACTCCTCCCACATCCGACGTGCCATACGTTTTGGTTGAAAACGTAAGAGAAAGCCTTTCTGTGATGCTTTCAAACTTCTACGGAAGACCTCAGGAGTCCTTTAAGGTATCCGTGGGAATAACAGGTACAAACGGAAAGACCTCTACCTCGGTAATGCTCAAAAATATATTTGAAGCAGCAGGCATGAAGGTTGGGCTTATCGGCACTATGAAGTATCTCATCGGAGAGGAGGAATATAATAGCGAATCGGAAGGAAATCATCTTACAACGCCCGATTCCGAAAACTTCTGGTCGCTCCTTGCCCTTATGCGCGATAAGGGAGTGGAGGCACTGGTTATGGAAGTATCCTCTCACGCGCTGGAGCTTGGTAAGGTTTTCGGAATGCACTTCACAAGAGGCGTTTTTACAAACCTCACCCGTGACCATCTGGATTTTCACCACGATTTTGATAACTATAAAAAGGCTAAAGCAAAGCTCTTTTCTATGTGCGATATGGGAATAGTCAACGAGGACGACCCCGCTTCATCAGAAATGATAACGAGAGCTACCTGCCCTGTAAAAACCTATTCGATAGATAGAAACAGCAGTAATTTCATCGCTAAAAACGTGAGGCTTAAAGGCGCTCTCGGCGTGGAATACGAGCTTCTGGCAGATGACCTTATTTTCAGAACGAAGGTAAATATTCCCGGAAGGTTTACCGTATATAATTCTCTCGCAGCGGCTACAACGGCATTGACAGTAGGTATAGGCTATGATACAATTATAAAAGGACTTTTGAACACCGCACGGATTGACGGCAGAGTTGACAGAGTTGACGTAGATGCACCCTTTTCGGTTATTATTGACTTTGCCCATACCCCCGACGCTATGGAAAACGTTTTGAAGACGGTAAGAGGCTTTGCAGAGAAAAGAATTATTTCTCTTTTCGGATGCGGAGGAGACAGAGATAAAACCAAGCGTCCCATTATGGGAAAAATGTCTGTGGAAATGTCCGACTACGTTATAATTACGTCGGATAATTCGAGAACGGAAAACACCGATGATATCATAAAGGATATTGTGGCAGGTATCGAGGGTAAACGCAATTTCGAAGTAGTGCCCGACCGCAAGGATGCAATAAAGAGGGCTCTTGATATTGCAGAGGAGGGAGACGTGGTTCTCCTTCTTGGAAAGGGACACGAGGAATACGAAATAGGAATAAACGGAAAAGTTCCTTTTTCCGAGCGAGAGATAGTAAAAGAATATTTTAAGGAAAAATAAGGAGTAGGAATGACCGAACTTAAGGTAGGTGAGATTGCCCTTGCAGTAGGGGGCAAGCTTTACGGTGACGAAAGCATTACAGTAAATACAGTTACGACTGATAGCAGAAGGATAGCCGACAAATCGCTGTTTGTAGCGCTTAAAGGTGAAAAATTCGACGGTGCGGATTTTATCCGCGAGATTGACGGAAAGGTCAGTGCCGCGATATCCCATAGATATGAGGCGGTTTCTTACCCGCTTATAGTGGTCGAGGATACACTTGATGCCCTTGGAAGGCTTGCAAAATACTATGCCTCCGAAAAGGTTGCACCAAGGCTTCGGGTAGCTCTTACCGGAAGTGTCGGAAAGACAACCACAAAGGAAATGACCTCGGCGGTGCTTTCTGAAAAATATAATACTTATCGCACACAGGGAAACCTCAACAACCATATAGGTGTTCCCCTGACGCTTCTGTCTCTGGAAAAAGACCATGAGGCGGTGGTTTGCGAAATGGGGATGAATCACAAGGGTGAGCTTTCGTATCTTACAAGCCTTGTTGAATCCGATATGGCGATAATCACCAACATCGGACACTCCCATATCGAAAATCTCGGAAGCCGTGAAAACATTCGAAATGCAAAAATGGAAATCACAGAAGGCGTTAAACGCGGAGGTGTGCTTATTGTAAACGGTGACGAGCCCCTCCTTGATGATATAGCGTTTGACGGCAGAATTGTCAGAGTAGGTCTGAAAGAAGGGCTTGACGTCCGGGCAGAGGATATCTCTATGAGTGATACACAGGTGGAATACACTCTTTACGCCTTTGGACAAAAGGACAGAGTGGTTTTACCCTGTACAGGCAAACATAACGTGGTAGACTCGCTCTTTGCAGTTGCGGCAGGATGCCTGGAAGGCATTTCCCTCGACAAAATAAAATCGGGACTTCTTAACTATAAATCAGTAGGACTCAGACAGAAGATTTATGAAAAGGACGGGGTTGTGGTAATCGCCGACTGCTATAATGCAGGTATCGAGTCGATGACCGCCGCAATTTCTATGCTTTCTGAGCTTAAATGCAAGGGAAAGCGTATAGCGGTGCTTGCGGATATGCTGGAGCTTGGCGAAATAAGCGTTGACGCCCATTCACTCATCGGAGAAAAATGTGCCGAAGGAAAGCTCGATTTGCTTTTCACCTACGGCAAGGCGGCAGAAAAAATATATAAAAAAGCATCTTCATCAGGAATCATTTCCTATCATTTTGATTCAAAGGAAGCTCTTGCAAAGAAGCTTTCAGAAAATCTTTCGGAGGGCGATACCGTGCTTTTCAAGGGTAGCCGCGGAATGAAGCTTGAAGAAATAATTGCCATGACAGGACTTTAATTTTAAAATAATCGGAGATAACAATGACACAAGGTATAATTTTTGGGGCATCTATTGTAATAAGCCTTATAGTAACACTTCTTCTTGAAAAAAGATTTATTCCCTTCCTTATGAGAATAAAGATGGGACAGGTAATTCTTGAAATCGGTCCCCGTTGGCATAAGTCGAAGGAAGGCACTCCTACAATGGGAGGAATCTTCTTTATTTGTGCCATAGCCCTCGTAACTCTTGTATTTGGCGGAATTGAGGCATATAGAACGGGAGACCTTTCGGTTATAATTACTCTCATTATGATGCTTCTCTTTGGCGTAATAGGCTTCATTGACGATTATACCAAGTTTGTTAAAAAGCAAAATAAGGGACTTACGGCACTTCAGAAGCTGGTTTTGCAGATTGTTGTGGCATCCCTTTACATAGGCGCTATGGCACATATGGGATATATCGGCACATCACTCGACCTTCCCTTTACAGACAAAGCGTTGGAGCTTGGCGGCTTTTATTACGTTATAAGCGTGATATTTATAACCTTTATGGTTAACAGTGTAAACCTTACAGACGGAATAGACGGACTTGCAGGAAGCGTTACCCTCGTTATCAGCGTGCTTTTCGCACTTCTTGCATTTATTTTTTCAAATACCTCTATGACAGTGCTGACAGGTGCCGCAATAGGAGGACTTATAGGCTTCCTTTGGTACAATATAAATCCCGCGCGTATATTTATGGGGGATACAGGTTCTCTTTTTCTTGGCGGTATGGTAGTGGGATTTGCTTACATTTTAAATTCACCCTTCCTTATATTTTTTGCAGGAATGTGGTATATGATAGAATCCGTATCGGTTATGATACAGGTGTTCTCCTTCCAGACCTTTGGTAAGAGAGTATTCAAGATGACACCTATCCACCACCATTTTGAAATGTGCTCTTGGACAGAGCACAAGATTGTGAGGGTGTTTTCACTCTTTACCGCACTTATGTGCATAATCGCTTATTTCGCATTCATATAAAAACAGGAGGTAGTTCCTTTGGCAAAACTTGCTACCAAAAAGAAACAGTTATCGCACAAAACGACCGAGACGTCCGACGATAAGGGCGTTGTCAGAGTAAAATCCGGCATCGACAGACCGTTCCTCATAATAGTAATACTCCTTGTTGCCATAGGCACGGTAATGGTATTTACCGCAAGCTATGCTTATGCACAATCGAAGTTTGAGGACAGCTACTTTTTTGCTGTAAGACAGCTCAGATGGGTGATTCTCGGCACGGGCGCTATGTTGTTTTTCGCGCATATTATGGATTATCTCATAATAAGACGCTTTCAAAAGCTCTTCTTTTACGTTGTTATGCTTCTTATGACTTTGGTTTTGTTCTTCGGTACAGAGGCAAACGAGGCTACACGTTGGTTCCAGATAGGCTCCTTCAGCTTACAGCCCTCGGAGCTTGCAAAGCTTGCGATAATTCTTTATTTTTCGGAGCATATAAGCTCAAAGAAAAATGCCGGTAAATCTACTATAAGACAGATTTTGCCCTATGCTACAGTAGCCTTATATATGGCGATAACCCTTGTTCTTGAGCCTCATATTTCCTGTCTTATAATCGTTATTCTGCTTATAGCGGTGCTTATGTTTTTTGGCGACGTGCCTATGAAGCAGCTTATTATTTTAGGAATTATTGCGGCGGCTATCCTTGCAGCTATAATTTTCTTATCGGGACACGCGGTGGCTCGACTTCAGGTATGGTGGCATCCCGAGGACCATCTCCAAAACGGTGGTTGGCAGCCCCTTCAGTCGCTCTTTGCTATAGGCTCGGGTGGACTTTGGGGAGTGGGACTGGGACAGAGCACACAAAAGCACTTATATCTTCCCGAGCCTCAGAACGACTACATATTTGCTATTCTCTGTGAAGAGCTTGGATTTATTTTTGCGGCTTTCGTAGTGCTTCTTTTCGTAGCTCTTGTATGGAGAGGTATATATATCGCAAAGCACGCGCCCAGTACCTATGCATCTCTTGTGGTTATAGGAATAGTTACTCAGGTGGCAATACAGGCGCTTCTGAATTTTGCGGTAGTTACGAACACTTTACCAAGTACAGGTATATCGCTTCCGTTTTTCAGCTACGGAGGCACGTCGCTTATGATGCTTATGGCTGAAATGGGTATAGTACTCAATATTTCAAAATATTCATATCACTCGAAAGGGTAGTATCTTATGAGAGTATTACTTTCGGGAGGCGGAACGGCAGGACATATAAATCCTGCCCTCGCTATTGCCTCCATAATAAAAAAAGCACATCCCGATGCGGAAATAGCATTTGTGGGAACACCAAACGGTATGGAGAATAAGCTTGTCACAAGAGCGGGATATCCCATATACCACGTTGACGTAAAGGGCTTTATAAGAAAAAAGAGCGTTAAAGCTATGGTTCAGAACGTTGGAGTTTTGTACCGCGCGGTAACGTCGCCTCTTGTTGCAGCGAAAATTATAAAAAACTTTTCACCCGACATTGTAATAGGAACGGGAGGATACGTCAGCTGGCCGGTGCTTCGAGCCGCGGCATCAAAGGGAATACCTACCGCAATACACGAGCAGAATGCAGTTGTGGGAGTTACCACAAAGATGCTTTCAAAAATAGTTGACAAGGTAATGATAAGCTTCGATGAATCGAGAGCAGAGCTTGATATAGACAAAAACAAGATAGTTCTTGTGGGTAATCCCGTTAATCCCGATATGACGCGCGCATCCAAGGAAGAGGAGAGAGCAAAGCTCGGAATAGGGGATAAGCCCTATCTTCTTTCTTATGGCGGAAGCCTTGGAGCCCGCACTATAAATAACAACGTTTTTGAAATAATAAAGAAGGGCACCTTCGAAGGAAGGCTTCACCATACTCACGGAGTGGGCTCGTATGAGTGGAAGGTGAGGGAAGGTGAAATCAAGGAAAACGGACTTCAGAATAAAAAGGACACCGAGCTTACCGAATATATCTATGATATGTCCTCCAAGATGGCGGCAGCCGACCTTGTAATTTCAAGAGCGGGAGCCATAACTCTGGCAGAGCTTGCGACCCTCGGAAAACCCGCTATTCTTATCCCTTCACCCAACGTCACAAACAACCACCAGTACAAAAACGCTATGGTTGTTGCTGAAGCGGGGGGCGCTGTGGTAATCGAAGAAAAGGACCTTACCCCCGAGGTGCTTGAAAAGGAAATAGAGAAGCTTATTTTTGACAAAGAGAGACTTGATAAAATGTCAGAGTGTATGAAAAAACTCGCAATTCCCGATACCGATGACAGAATATACGGGGTGGTAAAGGGCGTGCTGGAGGCTAAAAAATGAATGACAAGATCAAGCTGGAACAAATAAAAAGAAAAGCCGAAAGAAGAAATAAAGCAGGAAAGTACTTTGCTGTATTTCTTACAGTAATAGCAGCGCTCTTCTTTTTGATTATGGCTTTTGAAAATCTTTTCAATATAAAGACAATAAGCGTAAACGGAATTTCCTCTGCCGTTCCCTACGACGCAGAGGACGTGTCGAAGTTTCTTAATATCCCCAAGGATACAAATCTTATAACCTATAAGTCAAAAAGAGCAGAGGAAGCACTTCTTTATGAATTCCCATATATAAAGGAAGTGAAAATAAAAAAGAAGCTCCCATCTGTGCTCGAAGTAAACATAACCGAAAACAAGGGCACTCTTTATATAGAGCTTGGAACTGATATTTTTATTCTTTCCTCCGAGGGGCGAGTTCTTGAAATAGTTTCCGACCCGTTTTATGATGGAATAAAGAGGACGAAGCTTCTGACGGGTGAGGTTAAGCGCTGTATCTGCGGAGAGGATCTGGTGTTCGACAAGTCCGAAAAACTTGAAATTTTGTGCGAAATAACAAAAGCACTGGAAGATTATTCTATGATGTCTCATATGACGGATATCGATACAACCGACAAATTTAACGTAAAGCTTACCTATGAAAATCGTTTTGAAATAATCTTCGGTACCTTCGAAAAAGCAGATGCAAAGGTGAAACTTCTCGGCGAAATGATGGGGAACGATATATGGAAGGACTCCACCGGAATAATAGATATTTCAGATCCTTCAAAGGCACTCGTTAAGTTTACGGGAAATGTTGCGAATTAGTAAATTTCAATAAAATTTAAGTTTTTTTCAAAAATGTGTTGCAAAAGTCAAAAAAATATATTACAATGTAAACTAAGAATGATATCTAAAAAAATAGGAGGACATGGAAATGCCTTTTGAAGTAGAAGAAACTCTCGTAAAAATTAAAGTTGTTGGCGTCGGTGGCGGCGGAAACAATACAGTAAACAGAATGATCAAGCAGGGTGTTGCAGGTATTGACTACATAGCTATCAATACTGACCAGCAGACTCTCAAGAAATCAAATGCCGGTACAAAGATTATAATCGGCGAAAAGCTCACAAGAGGACGCGGCGCAGGCTCTAACCCCGATATCGGACGTAAGGCTGCAGAGGAATCCCTTGATGAGATTACAAAGGCTATCGAAGATGCAGATATGGTATTCGTTACCACAGGTATGGGTGGCGGTACAGGTACAGGTGCATCTCCTGTTGTTGCTAAGGCAGCAAAGAGCCGCGGAATACTCACAGTAGGTGTAGTAACAAAGCCCTTCGCATTCGAAGGTCAGTCACGTATGGATAAGGCAGAGGTTGGTATCAAGGAGCTTGCAGAGTACGTAGATGCTCTCCTTGTTATTCCTAACGAAAGACTTAAGATGGTTTCCGAGACAAGAATCACTCTTCTCAATGCTTTTGAAATTGCAGACAGTGTTCTTTGCCGCGGTGTACAGAGTATCTCTGAGCTTATCAACGTTGACGGTATAGTAAACCTTGACTTCGCAGACGTAACAACCGTTATGGCTGATGCAGGTCTTGCACATATGGGTGTTGGTAACGGAAAGGGCAAGGACAAGGCAGAGCTTGCAGCTCGTATGGCTATATCCAGTCCTCTTCTTGAGACAACAATCGCAGGTGCTAAGGGTATCATCTTCAACGTTACCGCATCCCCTGATATCGGACTTGACGAAATCGACTATGCAGCTAATATGATTAAGGCAGAAGCAAGTCCCGATGCAACTCTTATTTGGGGTGCTACCTTCGATGAATCTCTTGAGGACGAAATGAAGATCACCGTTATTGCAACAGGCTTTGACAGCGATAAGAAGAAGGAAGAGCCTAAAGAAACCGCCGAAGAACTTAGCGATGACATCATCACAGACAAGAAAATTGATGATCTTGAAGACATAATCGCTATGCTCAACGGAAACAAATAAGAAAAAGATAATAAAATTTGCAAGAAATACTTGATTTTCTTAAATACTTGTGTTATAATTGCAAATGTTGACGAAAAACGAGATGCCGTTTTGCTAAACGGCTTCATATAGGAGGTGTCTGCAAAATGGCAAAATGTGAAATCTGCGGAAAGAGCGTTGCTTTCGGTTTGAAGGTGTCACACTCTAACAGAAAGACAAATCGCACTTGGAAGCCTAATATCAGAAAGGTAAAGGCAGTTGTAAACGGCACTCATAAGAGTATGTACGTTTGTTCTCGTTGCCTTCGTTCTGATGCAGTTACAAGAGCGTAACTTTCAAAGGAAGAAATAAGAGTTGTTACTTCGGTAACAACTCTATTTTTTTCATAAACTTGTTTCTTCGGCATAAAATGTACAAAAAACGAAGGAGATAAGCTTATGAAAAGATTCGTTGCTCTACTATTATGCATTTTGTACCTTTTACCTACCGGTGTAGCTTTAGCCGACCTCGCGGAGGATGAGATGCCCGTTTTTTCGGCTGACGATTATACACTTGGTATAAATGATGCACTTCCCGTTGATTCTCTTGCGGATTCTGCCGCGGGTGCCATACTTATGGAGGCAGGAAGCGGAGAGGTGCTTTTTGAACACAACCCCGATGAAAAGCTACCCATTGCATCGGTTACCAAGGTAATGACGATGCTTCTTGTGATGGAAGCCCTTGAAGATGAGCGCATAAAGCTAGAGGATATAGTTACGGTTAGCGAAAACGCCGCTTCTATGGGAGGAAGCCAAGCCTTTATGGAGGCAGGTGAAAAAATGAGCGTACACGATATGCTCAAAGCGGTATCCGTTTCAAGCTGTAACGACGGTGCGGTAGCACTGGCAGAGCACCTTGCGGGAAGCGAGGGCGAATTTGTAAAGCTGATGAACGAAAAATGCAAGGAGCTTCAGATGACCTCCACCGAATTCGTAAATTGCACAGGACTTGACGATAAGGAAATGCACTACTCATCAGCAAGAGACGTAGCGATTATGTCAAGAGCTCTTATTTCTCACCCTCTTATTTTTGAGTATTCAACTATATGGATGGACTCCATACGCGACGGAAAATTCGGTCTTTCCAACACCAATAAGCTAATTCGATTTTACGATGGCGCAACCGGTCTTAAAACAGGCTCGACCTCTAAGGCGAGATTTTGCCTTTCTGCAACTGCCGAAAGAAATGGTGTCGTGCTTATTGCAGTTGTTCTCGGTTCTCCTACAAGTGCCGAGCGCTTTTCCGCCGCAAAAGGACTCCTTGATTATGGATTTTCTAACTTTTCCGTATATTACCCCAAGACCGAAAAGCTTGGCTCCGCGCGTGTGTGGAGCGGTAAAAAGGACAGTGTAAAGCTTGATGCGGAAATAAGACCGTACCTCGTTAAAAAAGGTGAAGAAAAGAAAATTGAGGAGACAATTACTATAGAAAGAGACCTTAAGGCACCCATCAAAAAAGGCGACGTAATAGGAAAAATCAAATATAATATAGGAGATACAACTCTTTTTGAAGTTAATATTAAAGCAGGGGAGGACGTGACTAAAGCGGGAATACTTGATACTTTTTTTGCAATTCTAAAAAGGACGTTTTATGGCAAATAATACAAATACTTGCAAAATAATACAAAGTGTGATATAATTAAACAAATGTAATATAAAAGAGAGGAATTAATATGAATAAAGGTATTGCAATAGCCGGAAACATTATTGTTGACCACGTGAAGCTTATTGATAATTATCCTGCTCCCGGTATGCTTACTAACATAAGAGAAACATCCAAGTGTATTGGCGGATGTGCAGGAAATACCGCGGCAGATATTGCTAAAATTGACCCTGAAATCAACGTTGTTGTACTTGGCAAGGTGGGCAACGATGCTGACGGAGAATATACCAAGACCGTTCTTTCTGACCTTGGAGTCGATATAAATGGTGTTATTACCGTAGATGATGCCGATACTTCTTATACAGACGTAATGTCGGATATGTCTGCAAACGAAAGAACCTTCTTCCAGGCAAGAGGCGCTAACGCTAAGTTCTCGATGAAGGATATCGACTTTGACAAGTTAAACGTTGATATTTTCCATATTGGTTACGCTCTTCTCCTTGATGAATTTGATAAGCCCGATGACGAGTACGGAACAGTTATGGCAAGAACGCTTGCAAGGGTAAGCGACCTTGGCATCAAGACCTCTATCGACGTAGTAAGCGAAGAGGGTGACCGTTTCTCGAAAATCGTCACTCCTTGTCTTAAATACTGCGACTATCTTATTTTTAACGAGGTAGAGGCGGCTCAGGTTACAGGAATTAAGGTAAGAGATGAGGAAGGCAAGCTTTCACAGAGCGCCATGAAGCAGGTTATAAACGCACTCTTTGAAAAGGGCGTGCGCGAGGTGGTTTGTATCCACGCTCCCGAAGGCGGTTGGTTCGCAAGAAAGGGAAGCGCTATATACTATCAGGCATCCCTCAATCTTACGAAAGATATGATAAAGGGCAAGGTAGGTGCAGGCGATGCATTCTGCGCAGGTATGCTCTATTCTCTTTACAGAGAATTTGACCCCGAATACTCACTAAGAGTTGCAGGTGCGGCGGCAGGCTGCAACCTTACCGAAAAGAATTCTATCGACGGTCTCAGAGTATTTGACAAGATGATGGAATTTGAAAGCGAAATAGGATACCCTGAGGAATAATTTTGGAGATTCTTTTTGAAAATTCAGATTTAGCGGTTATTGTAAAGCCTGTGGGAATCGATAGTGAAAAAGAGCTTCCCGAAAAGCTTTGTGAGACACTCGGTGGAGACTTTTTTACAGTACACAGACTGGATATGAACGTGGGCGGTGTTATGGTGTATGCCAGAAACAAAAAGTCCGCCGCAGACCTATCCCGTGCAATAACCGAGGGGAAAATGATTAAGGAATACCTCGCACTCGTTCACGGTGCTCCCGATGAAAAAGGGGTTTTTGAAGACCTTTTGTTCAAGGACAGCTCGAAAAATAAGGTTTTTGTTGTAAAGCGCGAGCGAAAAGGTGTAAAACGGGCAAGACTTGAGTATACAAGACTTATCGCGAGCGATACTTCACTTGTGAGAATAAAGCTTGACACAGGAAGAAGCCACCAGATAAGAGTACAATTTGCCTCCCGAGGCTTTCCGCTGGTAGGAGACAGAAAGTACGGCGCCAAGGACAAAGCCACAGCGCCTATGCTATATTCAACAAGACTTACTTTCCCGTATAAAAGTGATACTCTAACTTTTGAATCAATACCCGAATGGGTTAAAGCGGAGGAGAAAAAATGAAAGTTAACGTAAAAAAGTTTAAATCGGCTATAGTTGATGCGCAGAATTATATATGGGCGAATCCCGAAACAGGCTACAAGGAATGGAAAACACACGCTTATATGAAGAATGTGTTTGAAAATCTCGGTTACGACGTTATTGAAGCAGGTAATATTCCGGGATTCTACACGGTGCTTGATACAGGCAGAGAAGGACCCGAGCTTTTGATACTTGCAGAAATGGACTCTCTTATATGTTTTGACCATCCCGACAGCGACCCCGAAACAGGAGCAGTACATTGCTGCGGTCACAGTGCACAGTGCGCCGCTATGGTAGGTATAGCATCCGCTCTTAAAGAAGAAGGTGCTCTTGACGGACTTTCGGGCAGAATAAGACTTGCAGTTGTACCCGCAGAAGAACTTATCGAAATAGGCTACAGAACAGAGCTTCGTGAGAAGGGGATAATCAAGTATTTCGGCGGCAAGACAGAATTCCTTCACAGAGGATACTTTGACGGTGTTGATCTTGCATTTATGGTACATACTACCATCAGCCCCGACTTTGGTGCAAGAGAAGGCTCGGTAGGACTTATTGCGAAGAAGGTTATCTATAAGGGCGTATCAGCTCATGCAGGCGGTAGTCCTTGGAATGGTAAGAACTCTCTTTACGCTGCAACAAACGGTCTTTCTGCGGCAAACGCTGTAAGAGAAACGTTCCAGGAAAAGGACCTTATCCGTTTCCATCCTATCATTACACAGGGCGGCTCTGCTGTTAATGCTATACCTGAAAAAACGGTTATCGAAAGCTATGTAAGAGGCAAAACCTACGATGCAATAGTTGCGGCAAACAAGAAGATTAACCGTGCACTTATCGGTGCCGCACTTTCTCTTGATACAAATATTGAAATTTCCGATATGCCCGGCTACGCTCCTCTTAACAACGCTCCTGCTATGATAGACGCTTACGCAGAAGCAGTTGAGGCTTGCGGATATACGTTCGTTTATACTCCTTCACGTGGCACAGGAAGTACCGATATGGGAGATATTTCTAACATTATGCCTGCGGTTCATCCCTATGCACCCGGTTCTGTCGGAACATCACACGGCGCAAATTATTTTGTAGAGAACGTTGATACTGCATGTGTAGGCTCTGCTGAGGTACAGGTGAAGCTTGTTGATATTCTTCTTTCGAACGGAGCAGAAAGAGCGAAAGACATTATTGCAAATTTCACTCCCGACTTTGAATCAAAGGATGCATATCTTAACTACATTGATTCACTAGTGTCTGTAGGTGATAGAATTACCTACACCGAGGACGGTGCAACAATTAAGCTTTAATAAATAAAAAATCCTGAACACCTTGAGGTGTTCAGG
>JAZNYT010000085.1:0-5740 GCA_045594565.1 Eubacteriales bacterium | reverse complement strand
AAGGGTACGAGGGAGGTGTGTGCTCCGTTGAGGATGCGAACCTTTCGAGTTCTGTACATTTCAAGCTTGTCAGCGGTCACTATAACGTTGAGTCCTGCACGGCTGAAGGGGAGCTCGCTTTCCAGGTCGTGGTCTGTTTCAATTACCCAAAGATGGAAATATTCAGATGTATTTACCATCTTGTCTTCAAAGGCGGTTTCGATTTCCTCACCCTTGGGATAGCCTGTGTTTATTCGGTCAACGAGAGTGTTTGTAAAAACGTTCTCCGTTTCAATAAAGCTCTTGAAATCCTCCCCAAGTCCCCAGAGGTCAGCATAGGAAAGAACGGCTTTTTTCAGGTTATCACCGTTGCGGTCGATAAGCTCGCAGGGAAGAAATATGAAGCCCGGAAGTCCCTTTTCAAATCTTCTTTTAAGAAGAAGGGTTACTTTTGCAGGGAAGGTTTTCGGAGGCGCATCGGTAATCTTATCCTCTGCCGAAAAGACGATACCCGCCTCGGTTGTGTTGGATATTACAAAACGCATATCGGGATTATCCGCAAGGGCAAGATAGGCATCAAAATCCTCGTAAGGCTTAACACATCTGGAAATTACGTCGATTTCCTTCTTTTCAACCCCCTCAATACCTCGGATTAAATGTGTGTATCGGCATCCCTGACCTTCAAGCACGTCGCACATACCGTTCTCTATCGGCTGTACTACCACAACGCTTCCGTCAAAAAGTCCTCTTTCTTTCATTATCTGAAGCATCCAGTCGGCAAAGCCTCGAAGAAATCCTCCCTCACCAAACTGAATGACTCTCTCTTTTGCTACTTTTTCCACAATATCGTTCTCCTTAAAATCAAAATTGTAAGCACTTACATTTTATACCTATCCTCGGAAAAAGTCAATATAAAATTTTCTTTTTCTATGGCGAAGAGGCAGAGGGAAATACGGACAGTCAAACTTTCCGTTGATTTATACTTGCAAAAATGAACATAATAACTTATAATAGGAAATGAACGGATTTATTTTACATAAATTTAACTCCGATTTTTTGGGGATTTTTAAAAAAAGTACTAAAATGTGATAAAATCTGCATTTTGGAGGTAAAACCGTTGATTTATCTTGTAGAAGATGATGCTAACATAAGAGAGCTTGTGACATATGCCCTGAACAACATGGGACTTGAAGCGGAAAGCTTTTCGACTCCGAAGGAATTCTGGCAGGGGATATCGAAAAAGACACCCTCTCTTGTGCTTCTTGATATAATGCTTCCCGAGGAGGACGGTCTTTCAATTTTAAAAAAGCTCAAGCGTACCCCCTCCACTGCCGACGTACCTGTTATAATGCTTTCGGCAAAAAGCTCGGAGATAGATAAAGTGAACGGCTTTGAGCTTGGTGCTGACGATTATATTGCGAAGCCCTTCGGTGTAATGGAGCTTGTGGCAAGAGTAAAGGCGAGACTCAGAGGTGCGGGAGCTGAAAAGGAGCTTTTCGAATACACGCTCGGTCCTCTCTACGTATGTCCCGAAAGACACGTGGTAACAGTAGAAGGTAAAGAGGTGGTGCTCACCTACAAGGAGTTTGAAATCCTCTCGATGCTCCTCCGAAATATCGGTATCGTACTTACCCGCGACCAGCTTCTCAACACTATATGGGGCTATGCCTTTGACGGTGAGAGCAGAACGGTTGACGTTCATATAAGGACGCTTCGTCAGAAGCTTGGTGTCGCAGGTGAGCTTATCGAGACGGTGCGCGGTATAGGCTATAAAATTTCAGAAAAAACCGAAAAGAGGTAAAGTATGAACGAAAAAAACACTCTCAGCCGTGAGATAGCAAGAGTATGTACAAAGGTTTCGGGACTTACTCTCACCTTTACCTTTGTGGCGTTTATTCTTGTTTATCTCGGTACGGTCAATCTCGGTTACGCTCTTCTCGGCGCCCTTTCTGTAGGAATTTTATCGGTTATAATTCTGTCGCTCACCCTTCCCGTAAAGACGGGGGAGAGCATATCGAAGAAGCTCAATTCTCTCGATATCGAGAATCCTTATAACAACGAGCTTTATTCCGAGCTTTCCCCATTACATCACAAGATAATAAATAACAAAAAGAAGACCGACGAGGGTCTTGAAGCGATGAACGAGGTACATCACGAGCAGGACAAGATGAGGCGTGACTTTACTGCCAACGTATCTCACGAGCTTAAAACGCCTCTTACCAGTATTAAGGGATATTCCGAGCTTCTCCGTGACGGCATGGTGAAGGAGGAGGACGTATCCCGATTTGCAGGAAAGATATACGATGAATCCCACAGACTTATTACACTTGTTGGTGATATTATAAAGCTGTCACAGCTTGACGGCAACGACGTTGAGGTAAAGATGGAGGAGATAGACCTCTTTGAGCTTACCTCGGCGGTTATAAGTCATCTTGAAATGGCTGCAAAGGAAAAGGACGTGACCGTCACTCTCACAGGTGACAAGCCTGTTATCAGAGGCGGAGAGCAGATAGTTGAAGAAATGATATTCAACGTTATCGACAACGCCATAAAGTACAATAAAGTAAAGGGAAGCGTTGACGTTGCTATTCGTCAGAGGATAGACGGCGTTGAGCTCAAGGTAGCGGATACGGGTATCGGCATTGCCGAAAAGGATATACCTCATATATTCGAACGCTTCTGGCGCGCCGACAAGAGTCACTCCAAGGACGTGGGGGGCACGGGACTGGGTCTGTCTATAGTAAAGCACGGCGCAATGTTCATGGACGCCTCCGTTTTGGTAGAAAGTGAACTTGAGAAAGGTACAACGATAAGGATTTTGTTTTAATGATAACCTTTGAAGAAATAAAGAAAAACGAAGCCATAAAGACCTATATAAAGAAGGCGGACGAGTCGCTTGTGGCACTGGGGTATACCGAGCACAGCTTCGCTCACGTAACGAAGGTGGCGCTTGATGCGGCGAGAATACTTGAGACACTTGACTATCCGCCCCGCGAAATTGAGCTTGCCAAGATAGCGGGTTATATGCACGATATAGGAAATCTGGTGAACCGAAACGAGCATTCGCAGAGCGGCGCTATAATGGCATTCAGAATCCTCGACAATCTGGGTATGGATGCGGAGGATATGGCGACGATCGTCACGGCTATAGGAAATCACGATGAAGGCACAGGCGTTGCGGTAAATGCCGTTGCGGCGGCGCTTATCCTTGCGGACAAGACAGACGTAAGACGAACGAGAGTCAGAAACAGAGATAAGTCGAAATTCGACATTCACGACAGAGTTAATTATTCGGTAGAAAAGGCTGCGACCGAAATTGATACTCAAACCAAAACCATAACTCTCAATCTTTCACTTGACGCAGAGATGAGCTCGGTTATGGACTATTTTGAAATATTCCTCGGGCGAATGATAATGTGCAGAAATGCCGCCGAGAAGCTTGGACTTACGTTCTCCCTTATAATAAACGGACAGAAGGTTATATGAAAGGAGCCATAAATGGATATTTTTTCAGTTATAGGACTGCTTGGCGGTCTTGCACTCTTCCTTTACGGAATGAACGTGCTTTCAAACTCTCTCGAAAAGCTTGCGGGCGGAAAGATTGAGGGTATTCTCAGAAAGCTTACCTCGAATCCCTTTAAGGGACTTGTGCTCGGTGCGATAATCACCGCCGTTATACAGTCATCCTCAGCGGTCACCGTTATGCTGGTAGGTCTTGTAAACTCCGGCGTTATGGGTCTTGCACAAGCAATCTCTATAACAATGGGCTCAAACGTTGGTACAACCGTTACCGCTTGGCTTCTCTCTCTTACCGGTATCGAGAGTGATTCACTCCTGATGAGGCTTATGAAGCCCGAAAACTTCTCTCCCATTGTTGCCTTCATCGGTATTCTTATGATAATGATATCGAAGAAGCAGTCGAAGAAGGACGCGGGAGCTATCTGTGTGGGCTTCGCCGTTCTTATGTACGGTATGAATTTTATGTCCGATGCAGTAGAGCCGCTGGCTGAGATTCCTCAGTTTGCAAGTATTCTCACCGCTTTCTCCAATCCCATCCTCGGTGTTCTTGCAGGTGCGGTATTCACCGCTATTATACAGTCGTCCTCGGCTTCTGTCGGTGTCCTTCAGGCGCTTTCGATGACAGGCTCTATCAACTATGCATCGGCTATTCCCATTATTATGGGGCAGAACATAGGTACTTGTATAACAGCTATGATTTCGTCTATCGGTGCGGGACGTAACGCGCGCCGCGTTGCCGTTGTACATCTTCTCTTTAACTGTATCGGCACAGTATTTCTTCTTGTGCTTTGGACTGTGGTAAACGCCTTCGTGAGCTTCTCCTTTGAAAATTCAGCAGTTACTCCCTTCAGCATTGCGGTAATACACTCTATTTTCAATATATCCACAACAATTATTCTCTTCCCCTTCGCAAGGCTTCTCGAAAAGGCGTCAATGATTATTATAAAGGACAAGCCCGATACCAAGGAAGAAGAAAAGCCATCCTTCCTTGATGACCGTCTTCTGGCTGTGCCTGCTATCGCGGTAGGTAACGCAATGTCCACTACCAAGACTATGGCGGCGCTTGCCGAGACCTCCGTCCTTGACTCCCTTAAGCTCCTTGAACGCTTCAATGCCGAAAAGGCAGAGGAGATAGTTAATATCGAAGGAGTGCTGGACAACTACGAGGATAACCTCGGAACCTATCTTGTAAAGCTTTCAAAATGTCAGCTTTCCGATAAGGACGAGCGTGACGTTTCGATGCTTCTCCACGTTATAACAGACCTTGAAAGAATAGGCGACCACGCCGAAAACCTCGTTGACGTTTCTCGCGAAATGCACGATAAGGATATTTCCTTCTCCCACGAGGCAAGACGTGAGCTTGCAACCCTTTCCGAGGCGATTGAGGAAATTCTCAAGAACACTATTTCAGCATTCGTCAGCGGCGACCTTACGACAGCAAAGTCTATCGAGCCTCTTGAACAGGTTATAGACACTCTAATTACCGAGATAAGAACAAGACACATTACCCGTCTTCAGAAGGGTAGCTGTACAATAGAGCTTGGTTTCGTCCTCACCGACCTTCTTACAAACTGTGAGAGAATTTCCGACCATTGCTCCAACATTGCCGTTGCAATGATAGAAGCCGCTCACGGTACCTTCGATACTCACGAGTATCTCCACCTCGTCAAGACCGAGCCCGACTCCAATTTCAAGGAGCAGTGTGCGCATTGGCACAAGCGTTTTACCATAAAGTATGATGTTTAAAGCTTGATATTTTGGCTAAAAACGAAAATGAAATAATTTTAGGTTTTTAAACAAGTCCATTTTCAAAAAGAAAGTGCAAACAAATCAGATTTGAGTAATAAAACTTTTATAGGAAGAAAGACGAGGAAAAGTCCCCGTCTTTCTTTTGATTTATTCCAAATTTCATTTTCTTCGTCCCTTCCTCGCACTGCCGTACAAAGTACGCCGACGGCTTCGGAATGAACGTTTTTATCACAAAATCTCTGCGCTTTTTTGAAGCTCGATATTTTGGTTAAAAAAGCCTTCGGCGAAAGCCGAAGTTCTTTTATTGAAGAATGAATATTGAAGATTGAAAAATGAATAATTCAGGTTAATTTGCTAAAGCAAATTTTCAATTAATTGTGAATTTTCCGAAAGGAAAATTGTCCGAAATTATTCAATATTCATTATTCATTATATACGCGATTTTATCTCAAAATCTCGTCGCTTTTGTAAAGCTTGATATTTTGTGTAATAC
>JAZNYT010000084.1:0-23713 GCA_045594565.1 Eubacteriales bacterium | reverse complement strand
ATTCGCAATCTTGCCAAGGCAGTTGCAAAGTATGCATCTGAAGCAAAAAAATATCAAGAAGCTCATGAAGCAAACTAATTGAAGGAGGATAAGAATATGACAAACGTTAAAGAAATATACGAGTCCCCCGAAATGGAAGTTGTAAGCTTCGACAGCGAGGACGTAATAACAACAAGTATTATCACAGGTGAAAACGAAACAGAATTCAAGCCTTGGTAAGCCTCGCAAAAAAACATTGTTACTTAACTACTGTAATCCGCTACAGTGTAAGTAAATAGCCATGGTATTTCTAATACACGGAAAAGAGAGTTCGAAAGAACTCTCTTTTTCGTGTATTTTCTTTTATGTCCTTGGCGCTTTATAGAACGATTTCCTTTATGGTACAAGACGGTATTATGATATCATGATATTATGATATCATGATATCATAATACATTAAGCCGTAGTCGAGACGGAGTGAACAAAAATCAAAATTAAGCCTGTGATAAAAGTTGATAAATTATCAAAAATCAGCACAGATATTGACAGAATTCATCAAAAATAGTAATATATATGAGTAGAAAAAAAGTCGCCTTTGGCAACTGATTTATATGTTCGCCTGAGCTCACAATTTTTATAGGTAGACTTTGTTTTTTACAAGCAACCCAGATGCAATTTCCTATGTAATAAGAAAACAAAAAGGAGAAACCTATGGATATAAAGGCACTGGAAAAGAAGTTTCAAAATTGTCTTTGTGGGAAGGTACATACCTGTCCTATTGATTTTTTTTCAATAGGCGAAGGGGCGATTGTTGACGTATCAAAAGCGGCAGAGAGCTTCAGTAATATACTTCTCATATCCGACGAAAACACATATAAAGCTGCAGGGAAAAGGGTAGAGGAGCTTCTTGGAGAAAAGCTGGAAAAGAGTATTATTTTAAAATCGCAGGGTAAGGTGGTTATACCGAACGAGGAAAAGATTCAAGAAATAGAAAACGCCCTTACCGAAAAGACCGATTTTATTATAGGTGTAGGCTCAGGCGTCATAAACGACCTTTGCAAGCACGTGAGCTTTAAGAGAGGTCTTTATTACGGAATTGTTGCAACAGCTCCTTCAATGGACGGATATGCTTCGGTAGGCTCGGCGCTTATTTTGGAGGGGATGAAGGTGACACTCAACGCCCGTCCTCCCAAGGCTATAATAGGCGATAGTAACGTTCTTAAAACCGCGCCCCTCGAAATGCTCAAGGCTGGATATGGTGACATTATCGGAAAATTCTCTTGTCTCAACGACTGGAAGCTTTCTGCTTTTTTGAACGGAGAGCATTTTTGTGAAAATATATACAACCTGACCTTTGACTGTGTTAAAAGTATTGAGAATAAGGGGAGTGCCATTATATCACGCGATACAGAGGCAGTAGGAGAGCTTTTCGAGGCGCTTGTTCTTGTGGGCGTTGCCATGAGCTTTACCGGCTCCTCACGTCCTGCTTCGGGCAGCGAGCATCACCTCTCCCACTTCTTTGAAATAACGGGTATTCTTGATGGAAGCGATTATTTTGCCCACGGCATTGACGTGGCTTTCTCTGCAAGAAAAACCGCAGAGCTTCGACGTGATATTCTTTCAAAGACTCCTTCTAAAAGAGCCTTCGACAGAGCATTTTATGAAAAAAAAATAAAAAGAATATACAAAACCTCGGCAGACGGTGTTATCTCTTTGCAGAATAAGCTTGGATGGTACGAAAATAAAGAGGATATAAGCTGTATGTGGGAGGGTGCGAGGGATATACTCCTTGAAGTGCCTACACCCGAGGAATTTGACAGTATGCTCGAAAGCGTGGAGCTTTCTTATTCGGATTTCGAAGAGCTTTACGGAAGTAAAAAGATTGCGGACTCCATTCTTTATGCCAAGGATTTAAAGGACAGATACTCAGTCCTTTGGCTCTACTACGAATATTTTAGGTGAGAAAAAATGATAGATTCAAAAAACGTAAAGCTTGTCGCTTTCGACCTTGACGGAACACTTACCCAGCATCGCACAAAGCTTTCGGAGGAGCATAGGCTTATTCTTGAAAAGCTTTCGAAAAAATACAAGCTTGTTATGGTGGGAGCAGGGCAGTGCAGAAGAATTTTCGAGCAGATGAACCGTTTTCCCATAGATATTATCGGAAACTACGGACTTCAATATGCCAAATTTATTCCGGAAAAGGAAGATATTGAAATGGTTTATGACCTTACTCTTCCTTGCAATAGAGAGGATTGCGAGAAAAAGGTTACCTATCTTCGTGAAAAATACGGATTTACAAAGTTCACAGGGGACAACGTAGAATATCACTCGTCGGGCTGCGTGACATTTCCTGTTCTTGGTACAAAAGCTAATATTGAGGACAAGGTTGTATTTGACCCCGACAGGAAAAAGAGACGTGCCTTTTACCCCGAGGTGAAGGAGCTTTTCTCGGAATACAACGTATTTGTTGGCGGTTCATCCTCCTTCGATATGTCACCCCGTCCCTATAATAAGTACTATGCACTTGACAAATACTGCGAGGAAAACGGATTTCTGCATAGCGAAGCGGTTTTTGTAGGGGACGACTGGGGCGAGGGCGGAAATGACGAATCGGTGTACCTTTCCGACTTTAATTTCATTACCATAGATAACTATCTCGACTTTCCCGAAAGAATTAAAATACTACTTTGATTCCTATATCGATAATCTACACAAAAAATAAAGGAGGCGTTTTGCCTCCTTTATCTTTATTTCTTGGAACTTTTTTTACTATCCCTGATGTCATTTTCTATAATTTCGGTTAAGTATTCGTTAATGCTATATGCATGGCACTCTCTCTTTTTTGCTTGAACGACATCAAGTAAATCCAGATATGTGTCAACGGGAAGTCTGATAGTGGTAACAACCTTTTCGTAAGTTTTAACACCTGTCTTGTTCATAAATACACCTCATTATCTTAGTAAGATTATGATATCATGAAAACATGATATCATAATATCATGATAGTATGATATCATGATATCATAAAAAAGTCAAGAGAAATCACTTGAAAAAAGGGAGGTGCTGTGTTACAATTACGATAGAAATTTGATGAAAAAGAGGATAAGATAATGAATCCCAAGATTACAAACTTAAAAGAAATAGCAACACTCAGACGCTACACCGTAAGCGAAGGCAGAGAGAAGGGACTTGACGTTATCGACTGCGACAACGGAAAGCTTCGTTTTCTTGTAAACGTAACGAGAGCCTTTGATATTATGCAGCTTTACCACGAAGGACAGAACGTGTCATACCTTTCCAAAAACGCTTTCTCTCCTCGTGAGCATACATTTGCAAATCGCTTTGAGGGTGGAATGCTCTATACCTGCGGCTTTGATGCGGTAGGAGGCAGAAAGGGCTATATTCCCCACGGAAGCTTCCACTTGAATCTTGCCGAGGTCATTACTTCAAGATGCGATGAGGATGGAATCTATCTCGAAGCAGAAGTAAGACAGACGGGAATCTTCAAAGAAAATCTTGTACTCCGCCGCCGTATTTCCACTGCACTCGGAAGCGATACTCTCACAGTAGAGGACACTCTTACAAACGAGGGCTACACCCCCGCGGAGTATGCTATTCTTTATCACGTAAACGTTGGATATCCCATGCTTGACAGCGGTGCAAGGCTTCGTTGTAACGTGAATTCGGTTACACCCAGAACGGAATATGCATCAGGCTTTACCGATAAGGCGTTCGAAATTGAGGAACCCATCGCAGGGCGCCCCGAAATGTGTTACTACCTTGATATCAAGGACGGAGAGATATCTCTTGAAAACCCCGAAAACCGCAAGACCTTCAACCTCAAATACTCCAAGGAAACTCTTCCGAACTTCCTTGAGTGGAAGGCAATGACAAGCGGTGACTATGCACTTGGCCTCGAGCCTGCCACTACAAAGCTCGATGACAATTTGAGCTTTAACGTTATAGAGGCGGGAGAAAAAATAAACTTTAAACTTGAAATGAGGGTGTTTTAATGAAAAATTTAGGATATTATAACGGACGATTCGGTGAAGCGGATGAAATGATGGTGCCTATGAACGACAGAGTTGCCTTTTTCGGCGACGGCGTTTACGATGCAACCTATTCAAGAAACTATAAGATATTCACTCTCGACGAGCATATCGACCGCCTTTATAACAGCGCAAAGCTTCTTGAAATAAAAATAAAAGAAACAAAAGAAGAAATGAAAGCCATCCTCAACGAAATGGTAAGTAAGATGGATACGGGCGAAAACTTCGTGTACTGGCAGGTAACAAGAGGAACAGGCAAGAGAAACCACGTATTCCCTGAAAGCGACGAAGGCGGAAATCTCTGGATAAATATTTACCCCAAGAATATAGTTGACTTAACGAACAAGGTGAGCCTTATTACAATGGAGGACACAAGATTTTTTCATTGCAATATCAAGACTCTCAATCTTATCCCTTCCGTTATTGCATCTCAGCGTGCAAAGGAAGCAGGTGCTTTTGAAACCGTATTCCACAGAGGCGACAGGGTAACCGAATGTGCTCACAGTAACGTACATATTTTGAAGAATGGCGTATTCAAAACCGCTCCCCTCGACAATCTTATACTTCCCGGCATCACACGCGCACACCTTATAAAAACCTGTAATAAGCTTGGTATTCCCGTATCCGAGGAAGCCTTTACCCTTGACGAGCTTTTTGAGGCGGACGAAATTATTGTTTCCTCTGCAGGCGCACTTTGCGTTGGTGCAAAGGAGCTTGATGGGAAGAAGGTCGGTGGCAAGGCAGAAGAGCTTTACGAAAAGATAAAGAAAGAAATGCTCGATGAATTCTACAGGGAGACAGATATATGAAATTTGAAACCGTTATAAAAAACGCTACTGTAATTGACGGCACCGGTAGTGACGGATATATTGCAGACGTTTCTTTAAGTGATGGTAAAATTGCAAAGATAGGAGAAGGTCTTGAAGGAGAACGAGAGATAGACGCCACAGGACTTACTCTTACTCCCGGCTTTATCGATTCACACGCACATTCCGATTCAATGATTTTTAATTGGGTAGACCTTAAAGAAAAGGTAGAACAGGGAATAACCCTCAGTATCGCGGGAAACTGCGGTTCAAGTCCCGCACCTCTCAGCCGTGACGTGAAAGAGCCTACCGACCTCGGTGGCTTTGGAACAAACATTGAAATATGCAAGACTATGGGTACCTTCCTCAACACTGCAAAGAAGATAGACTTCGGAAGCAGTACTGCTTTTCTTGTCGGTCACTCGGCAGTGAGAAAAGCGGTTATGGGAATGGAGAACAGAAA
The DNA here is from genome assembly GCA_045594565.1 of Eubacteriales bacterium. GTDB lineage: Bacteria > Bacillota > Clostridia > Oscillospirales > SIG627 > RGIG6353. The sequence goes on along the minus strand of JAZNYT010000084.1, from coordinate 18,413 downwards.
GGCTACCGACGAGGAGCTTGAAAAGATGAAGTTCTACCTTCGCGATGCTATGGAAAACGGCGCCACGGGTATGAGCTTCGGACTTTACTATACTCCCAGCTGCTACGCCCACGAGGATGAGGTTTTTGCACTTGCCAAGATAGTCGGCGAGTATGGCGGCGTGATTTCCTCCCACATAAGAAACGAGGGCGACTTTCTGGAGGAAGCGGTTGAGGAATTTATAAATATCATAAGAGTATCCGGCGCAAGAGGCGTTATATCTCACCATAAATCCGCAGTTGAACGCAACTGGGGCAAGGTTAAGAACACACTCCGTATGATAGACGATGCAAATCAAGAAGGCCTCGACATATACGTTGACGTTTATCCTTACTTTGCATCGAGAACCTCTCTTTCAGCCCGCTTTATTCCAAAGAAATATCACGCTATGGGCCTTGTAAACGTTCTTTCGGACCCCGATCTCCGTGCCGAGATAAAAGCTTGGGGTAAAGAGGTTTGCGGAGAAAACCTTGAATGGGTGCTTGTTACCGATTGCTCTGCTTATCCCGAATACGAGGGCAAGCGTATTCCCGAGATTGCCCGTCTTCACGGTAAGGATGAATATGAGACCGTCTATGATATGATAGCTCATTCAAAATCAGCACCTCAGGCTTGTTACTTCACTATGTGTGAGGAGGACATAGAGACCGTAATGCGACACCCCAGAGCTATGCTTTGTACCGACTCGGGTGTTGCAGGTGCAAATAAGGTCTACCACCCAAGACTCCGCGCATCCTTTCCAAGATTCCTTTCAAGATACGTAAGAGATAAGGGCGTTATGCCGCTTGCAGAAGCAATAAGACGTGTGACATCTCTTCCTGCCCACGTTTACGGAATCAAAAACAAGGGACTTGTGAAAGAAGGCTATGATGCCGATCTCGTTCTTTTCGACTATTCAAAGATAAAGGATAACGCAGAATTCACCAACTGCTCACTCCCAAATGACGGTCTGAATTTCGTCTTCATCGCTGGAGAGATAGTCACCGAAAACGGTGTATATAACGGAAAAAGAAAGGGCAAAGCAATAATCAGAACAAAATAATTTCAATGTCAAGGAAATTTTCGAAAAATTTTCCTTGACATTTTTTGTATTTATGTTAATATAATACTATCTATAATTGTCTCTTTAGACAGTTAAAAAAAGGCAAACCATAGGGTACCCTATGGTTTTATCCTATATTGCTATAGGATAAAAGGGGTCTTTACGGCTTGCCTAAATAAAATTTTTAGGAGGAAATAACATGGCACAAAACAAACTCTACCGCATTTTAAGTGTTGCGGTAATGGCAACAGTGCTCACAGCACTTCTTGCCGTAACTGCTTTTGCCGATATCACCGGCGGATTCGGTGTGATTCTCGGTCTTGAAGATGGCAAGACCTATACGGCAAAGACTGTTACAATCAATTCAACAGGCGACGGTATCGCTTACGTTGACGCTGACGAAGACGGCGAAGACGACGTAATCGATCTCGCAACAGAAAATGAAAACCTTGCAGGTCTCTATGAGGTAACCGAGGGAGATAACTCCGTCCTCGTTTACGTATACGGTGACCTTGCAGAACGTGCAAAGCTTGGTAATTGGACGACCGACTCCACAGGCGACGTAAAACCTGTCTTTGAGGCTCCGGCAACCACATTTAAGCCCGGTACGTGGATGGCTGCAAAGGGAAGCGTGTGGGCTAATGATAACGGTTGGGCACAGCCTGCGGCAACTGCTACAAGCTATCTTCTCGGTAGTACTTGGGTTCAGAGCGCAGACCTTGGCTTTGAGCTTTTTGCACTTACTAACTCTTATGAGACTGCGAAAACTAAGCTAACTGCTGCAAATCTCGAGAATGTAACAAAATGGTACAACACGTACTATAATTGGGATGACGTTGTAGTTGACGTCGCTACTGGCGAGCCTATTGAGGGCAAACCTGCCGAAGGTGTTGAAACAACAACTGTTCGTACATACGGTGATATCAAGGATACAGGTATCGCACGTGCAAACGCAATAAGAGAAACCACCAAGACTAACTACGAGAGCTTCAGCTATAAGTATGCTTATGAGCCCGGTGAGATAGTACCCGTAGACGAGCTTAAGGAGTTCCCTTACTACGTTAAGACTGTACAGTGGTACACCTTCCCCTCAAAGGCAAAGGCACAGGCAATCTTCTACGTAGTGGACAAGAACGGCGAAGTCAGTGAGTATACGTGGACAAGCGACTATATGTCTATCACAAACAGCAGCGGAGTAATTCTTAATACCGTTATTGACATGCAGAGCATACTTCCCGATGAGGGTTGGGTAGTTGGTGTAGAAATAAAGCCCTTCGGAGTTTCAGACGCTTCTTCCGTTAAGGCTGTTACAACAGGTAGCACAAATTCAACCATTCATGCATCTCAGTACCAGTATTTATTCCATTGGGATAAATATATGACTTTATTCGGTGCACCTGAGGGAGTTACTCTTGAAGGCAGAAAGTTCATTGGCCTTCAGGCTGACGAAAAGTACGTTTTCGCTCCCGTAAACGTAAACGGTATAGTAAGAGATGAAAGTCTTGCTGTTCCTGTTACAGGCGTGACAGAGTTTGCTGTTCCTGCGGACGCTTACGGTCTCTGGGGTCTCTTCTATGACCGTGAAGGAAATTTTGAGCTTGGCTGTATTCCCGTTTATACCTATGGCAAATACAACGACAGAAAGGCGTTAGGCTCACTCGGAGAAGGAACTACACCTTTATACAAGAACGATTCATCTTCTGCTTGGTTCCCCGGTTATTTCAACAGAGTAGGTGCATGGGATGTTGAATCCTTTAGAATTAACGACATTTTCACCATGCCATATAGTGCAGGTAAGTTCAATGAAGCTCTTGCAACAGAAGATACGTCGGATGAAGAAGTAATAAGAAGAGCGGTTCGTGACACAATGCGTAAAGTAAGTGTTGGCTATGCCTACACTACAGATGAGATTGTTCCCATCGGTGACGTTAAGACGATGAAGTTCGGTGCGTGGTCACAAAACATTTATATCGCTGCTAATAACGCAAAGCCCATGATCGAGCTTTACATCATAGACACAGAGGGATTTCTTCAGGTAGTTAAAACTGTTATTGATGAAACCTGGTCATTTACTCCTGTCGGTCAGAACTATTCAGCAAATTGTATAAGGACTCTTGACGTACAGTCTATCGAAGACCTTCCCGAGGGATGGCTTGTAGCATATAAGTATTATCCTATTTACGACGTGGCACTTGAGGACATTGTTCCCAATACCACAGCTAGCCAGACCAGTACTTCCTTCGGTACGTACATGAGAACACCCTCCGCTTATGCGGCTCACTCGAGTTTTTATGTAATTGATAAGCCTGCATATGCAACGCCAAATGTTACTCTTGACGGTACTGTTATAAGTGGACTTGACGCTTCCAAGACCTATACAGTAGCTCCGTACAATGCAAACGGCATGGATGCAGGTACAGATAACGCTAACGTTGAGACAGTTACTGGCAAAACCGAGATTGACCTTGCAGCGCTTTACGAAGGACAGACAGTTGTAGGTCTTTATGGAATAAACGTTAATGAAGACGATATCTACGCCGCTTCTGCTCCTGCAATCGTTTACGTTAAGGGTGCTTATGCTGATAGAGAAAATATTCATGAATTTTCCTCAACCACCGGTAAATTGCTTCTTTATAATAGCGAAAGCTACACTGACCGCTACACAAGAATGTTTGCTCCCGGTATGTTTGCTCACAATTCATGGACAGGCGAACCTACTGCAACACGCTTTGCAACCGACACTATCTTCTCAGCAGCGTTTCTTAATAAGATAATTGCGGCAGGTGACGACTTAACTGCTAAGGAAGCAGCAGTGTCAGACTATCATAACACCCTCGAATCTTACCGCTTCAGTTATGGATTTACACCTGCAGAAATTGTACCTGTCAGCGACGTGAAGTCCTATTCGTATACAATTTACGGTAATACTGTATATAGCTTTTTCAGTCTTAATATCAGCAATATCACCATGCAGTTTGATGCATACATAATGGATGAAAACGGCAATATTAACGTCTTTACTTTCTACGATAAAGATAAGGATTATGCTATTGGACATTCTGAAACCTCTGTTGTTGACTTTAAGTCCGAAAATTGGTTTGACGTAACAAACAACACGACCGGCGCTCTTCCTAAGAATGGATATCTTGTAGGCTATGCTGCTTATCCCTTCCGTGATATAGAAGCAGAAAACTTAGAATTTACTTTTGCGGCAGGTAAGAACAGTCTTACGCATTCGAGCGGAAATAATGATAAGGCACGTTGTCAGTTCTATTTTACGGAATATAAAATTAGTGTACCCGCTTATGATACTCCTGAAGGTCTGGTAACGGTTGGTAGCGTTGTTAGCGGACTTGATTCAACTAAGAACTACGTTGTTGTACCCTACGGCATCAATGGTGCAGAGCTTGGCGAAAACAACGCTAACGTTAAGAAAGTTACGGCAGGCGTAACAGATGTTGACCTTGCAACGCTTTATACCAGTCCTGCTGGCTTGTATAGAGTTCATGTTCTTGGAGACAAATATTTTGTTGATTCAGCTCCTGTAATCGTTTATATAGCAGGCGATTCACTTGATAATATTCTTCACACGCATACGCAGATTCCTACAGCGGGCAACTACAAAGATAAAGAGCTTCAGGTTTTAGATATAGAAAGAGCTGATGGATTTGTTGAAGGCAACTGGACAGAAAAATATATTTGTAATCTTGTAAATTATAGCTACGATCGTCTGATGCTCTCTTGCGGTAATATAGTGGGTCAGCCAAAGACAACAGAAGCAGCTATTAAGAACTTTAAGAGCATAGTATACCAATATCAGTATTATGCCGACGAGGTTATTCCGTTAAAAGACTTCTCTCAGTTTAAGTATCAGGTATACGTACGTCAGGGTTCACTTAGATGTACCGCAGGTACTCTTTATTCGACGTTTACTTTTGTTGTTGTAACAGAAGACGGCACGATAGAAAGACGTACTGTTAACAAGAAGGTCGATGATGTTAAGAGCGGTTATAAGTCTTCGGTGCTTTATGTAAGTGCAGATGACTTTGCCGATAAGAGCGGTTATATTGTTGGTATAGAAATTGCTCCCTTTGGTGCTTTTTCGGAAGACGTGGTAATTGAACAAGGTGGCACGACTGACGTAGACCCCTGTATTTATCTCTTTGATGATTCATATTCCACGTTGTACAACGTAGAGGATCATATTGTTGAAAAGTACGACTATAACCAAGGAAATGAGCTTAGATATACCAATAAGTTTAATATCATTAATTACAATGCAGCATTCAAATATCAGTACGCTTACAGCGACGACAACGAAAATGCTCCCACAGAAGGCTGGACAGACCTTACAGACGGCTACGTCCAGGCAACAGAGCTTGGTAAGTACGTATGGGTTAAGCGTCTTGCTTATGGTGCTATTTCCGAGCTTGCTGTTTGCTCAGACAAGCCCTCCGAGTATGTTGTAGTAACAGGTGTAAACCTTGTGCTTGATGGTACTATCGGTGTAAAGGTAAGCTATGAGTTCGACCCTGAGGTTGTAGACGGTACTATTAGCATTGCATTTACACCTGTTGGTGTAGATGCAGATGCAGTGACCTATTACAAATCACAGGGCTTCGAATATCACAGAGACAATGAAAAGGGCACAGGCTATGCTATAATGTACGTTCTTCCTAAGCATGCTGAAAAGCTCTCCTTCCAGACGGAATTTATCTATAACGCTTCTTCTGTAGGAAATAGAAACATGGCGAGTGTCGGTCACACTCTTAAAATACCCGAGTTTGTAGAAACCTACACGACAGATGCTCAGTATGCAGCTGTAAAGCCTCTTATCGAAGCACTTGAAACCTACTACACCTACACAGCAAACTACTTCGATACCGAAGCAGAAGCACTTGCAGACCTTGCGCTTTCAACAGAAGAACAGACCTACGTGAGTGAAGCAGTTCGTAACAAGACAGGTGAGCTTGCAGGCATCTCACATCATTCAACGTCACTCGTTCTTGAGTCATCAACAACACTTCGTCATTACTTCAAGCTTGAAGGTGTCCTTTCGGATTACACTGTAACAGTAAATGATGTAGCGGCAGAGTTCAAGACAGCAGAGGTTACAGGTGAAAACACCTACGTTTACGTAGACGTAGAAAACATTGCGGCACACGAGCTTGACAAGGCGCAGGTTGTAAAGGTAACAAAGTCCGGTGATACCGAAAACGCCATTACAGTAAACTGTTCTGCAGTAGGCTACGTTGGTCTTGCACAGAACGATACAGACGCAAAGCTTGCAAATCTTGCAAAGGCAGTTGCAAAGTATGCATACGAAGCAAACGAATACATCAAGTAATAGGAGGATGAGAATATGACAAACGTAAAAGAAATATACGAGTCCCCCGAAATGGAAGTTGTAAGCTTCGACAGTGAGGACGTAATAACAACAAGTATTATCACAGGTGAGAACGAAACAGAATTCAAGCCCTGGTAACGGCAAAAAGAGAGTCGCGAAAGCGACTCTCTTTTTTTAGGTAATAAGTAATAGTGAATAGGGGATAAGTAAGGTTGAAAACCGCTTGCGGTTTTCTTCCTTGATTTTCCGATGGCAAAAAGAATAATCGGAGAGCGAAAAGCTCTCCGATTTCTTTTTGTGCTTGTGTCGGCAGCACACGACGTAATTTCGTAGCGTCAATGTCAAACACTCTCTCTAGTAAAGCACGAACATAGTTCTTATTAGCGGTTGCAAATTAAGGTAAAGTTGCCTTGCGGAAAATTATTCTGTTGGTAAGAACGTATGGGGAATTATGATATCATGATATCATGATATCATAATTTGAGTGACGAAAAAGAGAGGCGGATTGTCCGCCTCTCCGAGAGTATAAAACAACGTTAGTCACTCGTAGTGCTTATATTGACCACTTACTGTGCTGTTCAAATTTATTGAGCATCCATTTTCCGTTTGTGAAGTCAGGAATGGAAACGGGTGCACCACCCTGCGCGATAGACGCTTCGGAAAGGGCTGTTATACACATCCAAGCGGCGCAGTCGTAAACGTCGATAGGCACGGGAGTGCCAAACTTAACGCTTTCAACGAAGGCACGGAGAACGAGCTTGTCGATACTTGCATGACCGCCCTCTACCTGCTTCTGTGTTTTCTCATCTACGTAGCCGAGATTTTCACGCCACAAGGGATGCTCGTATTTCTCACAGTAGCTATCGACGTTCTGATATACGTCGGTAGTCTTGAAGCCGTCACCGTCGCGGTGCTCGTGTTCAGCCTGTGTATAAACGTATCTGCCGTCCTCCGAGTACATACCCTTTGTGCCTCTTACCGTGAAGAATCTTGAATAAGGTCTGGGGAGGGTAGTGTCGAGAGTGAGAACGATGGTTTCACCGTGAGCGCATTTTATAGTTGTTGTAACGATATCGCCCTGTGTATATCGCTTTCCGTAGAGGGGATGCTCCTCGTTGCCCTTGGAGTTTACGTATTCCTCCATACCCTTTGCGCAGGATGCGGTAGAGGTAAGGGATACCATACGGTTTCCGCGGTTAATGTTGAGAATCTTTGCGATTGGGCCGAGGGCGTGGGTGGGATAGGTGTCACAGTTTCTGTGAAGATAGTCGATAACTCTTTCGCGTCCCGTTACAGCCATATCGTAGAAGAGCCATCTCAGGTCGTGACCGTAACCGCCTGCGCAGTGAACGACGTCACCAAAAATACCGAGTCTCACCATATTGAGAACGGCAAGCTCCTCTCTGCCGTAACAACAGTTTTCGAGCATCATACACTGTTTGCCTGTCTTTTCCTGCGTTCTGACAAGTCGCCATATATCCTCGATGGAGTTAGTACCGCCAACCTCAATAGAAACGTCTTTTCCTGCCTCCATAGAGTCAATCGCTACGTTAATGTGAGCGCCCCAAGAGGTGGTGTTAAAGATAGCTTCGATTTCAGGAATAGCGAGAACCTCTTTATAATCCTTTGTGAAAAGTATCTTTGATAAATCCTTGCCCTTTTTCGTTGCAATCTGCTTTGCATCTTCAAGCTTTGAATCAAGAAGGTCGCACACCGCCACGATTTCAACGTCGGGCATATTCATAAGCATACTGAGAAGTCCGCGTCCTCTGTTTCCGTTGCCTACGAGGGCGGCTTTTACAATTTTTTCTGCCATTATATATTACCTCCGCTTTAAAGTCTAAGTCATTATAACACTTATTTTTTATTTTTTCAATTCGGCGAAAAAAATTCCCATAATTTTTGGAAACCTTTGTAAATTGACAATATTTTTATTGTGCTTTTTTACTTTTTGTGATAAAATAAAAAAAGATTTCAGGATTTGACAAAAAGGAGAAGGACATGAAAAAAGGAAATGCAAAGGCACTTATACCCATAGGGGTCTTTTTGGTATTATATCTGGGGCTTGGCATATTATTTGAGTACGTTTTGAAAATACAGATGGGATTTTACAACATCCCCATTGTTGTGGCTTTCCTTGCGGCGCTTCTGGTAGCGTGTCTGCAAAATAAAGGGGTAAGCTTCGACGGCAAGCTTGAAATCATGGGACGCGGAGTAGGGGATAAGGATATCTTTACAATGATACTTATATTCCTCACGGCAGGTATCTTCGTTGGCGTTGTGGGCAGAGAAAGTGCAGAAAGCGTTGCCTATTTTATGCTCTCTCTCATTCCCGCGGAGTATTCTGTGGCGGTGCTTTTCGTTGTAAGCTGCTTTGTATCTCTTGCGATGGGTACCTCTGTGGGAACCATAACGCTTATCACTCCCATTGCGGTAGCGGTATCCGGAGCGTCGGGCTTTGATGCTTCTCTTTGTATCGCTACGGTTATCGGAGGTTCAATGTTCGGAGACAACCTTTCCTTTATATCGGATACCACCATTGCCGCCTGCAACGGACAGGGCTGTCAGATGAAGGATAAATTCAAGGAAAACTTCTTTATCGCGCTTCCTGCCGCCATAGTTTCTCTTATATTTATACTTGTGCTTTCTCTCAATACCGAAATTGAGGGTGCGGTTACAAAGGACTATAACCTTATACAGATAATTCCCTACATACTTGTTTTAATCGGAGGAATCGTGGGAATAAACGTTTTTGCAGTACTTCTTACCGGTATCGTTTCGGGCGCCGCTATAATGCTTCTCACCGGAAGCACCAAGCCTGTAGCTCTTCTTGCGAGTATGGGAAAGGGTGCCGATGGAATGTTCGAAACCATTATCGTAACCATCCTTGTTTCAGCGCTCTGCGCGCTCATTCGGGAGCATGGCGGATTCGATGCACTTCTTTGGGGAATAAAGAAGGTTTTCCGTGGTAAAAAGGGCGGTCAGGTAGGAATGGGATTCCTTGTAGGTGCTCTCGATATTGCTACCGCCAACAACACCGTTGCCATTGTTATGGCAAACCCCATTGCCCGTGAAATAGCAGATGATTATGGCATTTCCGAAAGAAAAGCCGCATCTATTCTCGATACATTTTCCTGCGTATTTCAGGCAATTCTCCCTTACGGTGCGCAGATGCTCGTGGCACTTTCCGCCGCATCGGCACTGGGCGTTTCGGTGTCTGCCCTCGAAATAATTCCTCTTCTTTTCTATCCTTATTTTTTGTTTATAAGCTCACTTGTTGCCATAGCTGTAGGTAAGAAGTAAAAACGAAAGGAAAAAATATGAAAAAAACAACGTATCTTTTTGATTTTGACGGAACTCTTGTGGATTCAATGCCATACTGGAAAAGAAAGGTGCTTGGTATTCTTGATAAAAGCGGAGTTTCTTATCCCGAGGACCTTATTAAGATAATAACTCCTCTCGGAGACCTTGGAACAGCGAAATATTTCCGCGACGTGCTTGGAGTTAAAATAAGCCTTGACGAAATGTTCGTTATGATGGACGAGTATGCCCTCCCCAAATACCGCGATGAGATAATACTTAAGGAAGGTGTTTTTGACTATCTTACCGCCCTTAGAAAAAAGGGAGTGAGCTTGAACGTGCTTACTGCAAGTCCTCACAAAATGCTTGACCCCTGTCTTAAAAGAAACGGAATATACGACCTTTTCGACAACGTGTGGAGCAGTGACGATTTCGGACTCACCAAATCGAATCCCGAAATATATCGAGAGGTTGCAAGAAGACTTGGAAAAGACGAGGGCGAGATAGCTTTCTTTGACGACAACATAGGGGCGGTGAGAACTGCCTCAGAAGCAGGTCTTTTCACTGTCGCGGTTTTTGACGAGTCGGCGACAGACTTTACCGACGAAATAAAGACGGTGGCAGACCTTTACGTTGAAAGCTTTGAGCACTTTTCCGCAGATGCAATTTAAAAGAGGCGTTAAAATATGGAAAGTATAAAACTATCATTTCAGGCGGTAATGCCTATATTTATCCTTATGGCTATAGGATACCTGATAAAAAAAGCGAAGCTTACCGACAAAAAAGGCTTTGACGTTATGAATAAGGTGAACTTTAAGCTTTTTTTGCCAGTACTCCTTTTCAATAACATATATAGCACCAAAACGGCGGACTTCTTTGATATAAGGCTTGTGATTTTTACTGTTGCCGCAGTTATTGTTATATTTATTCTGGGGTATATTGCCGTTCTTTTCTTAACGAAGGATAACAAGAAGAGAGGCGTTATGCTTCAAGGCTTTTTTCGTGCAAACTACGCCATTCTCGGCATCCCTCTGGTGTCCTACATATGCGGTGACAAGACTACGGGTCTTGCCTCTCTTATGGTTGCGGTGGTTATTCCCGTCTTCAACGTTCTTGCAGTTGTGGCGCTTGAAAGATTCCGCGAGGGCAACAACAGGCTTGATATAGCAAAGCTTCTCAGGGGAATTATCACAAACCCCCTTATCATCGGCAGCATTCTCGGTGTCATAGTATTTCTTACGGGCATAAAATTCCCTGCCCTTATTGAAAAATCCATAAAGGACGTAGCCTCGGTCTCCACCCCGCTTGCCATAATCGTGCTTGGCGCGGTGTTTGAGTTCTCCGACATAAAGGGAAGCTTCAGAGAAAACCTTATAACCGTTGTGGCGAGACTCATCGTAGTGCCTCTTATGGTAATTCCTGCCGCCGTGCTTTTCGGCTTTACGGGAGAGGCGCTCGCCTGTCTTCTGGTTATTTTCGGAGCACCCGTTGCGGTGTCCTCCCTTGCTATGTCACAGCAGATGGAGGGCGATGAGACTCTTGCGGCGCAGACTATCACTACCTCGACGGCATTTTGCCTTATAACCCTGTTTTTGTGGATTTTCGTATTAAGCTATCTTGGACTTTTTTAAGGAGGTTATTATGAACAGAATCGAACACAGAGAAGAAAAGTGGGAGTTTCCCTTTGTGGAGTATTCTCCAAAAGAAAAAAAAGAAAATCTTCCCCTCGTAATTCAGCTTCACGGAGCAGGGGAAAGAGGAGAGGGTAAGGAAGACCTTGAAAAGGTGGACGTTCACGGCTTCTCAAAATATGTGAAGGATGCTGATTATGAATGCATCCTTATAATGCCTCAATGCCCCAAAAACACCTTTTGGGCGGCGAGAGTGGAATCTATCGTTTCCTTTATAGAAAAGCTCATAAAGGAATATAAGGCTGACGAGGATAGAGTGTATCTTACAGGCCTCAGCATGGGAGGCTTCGGCACTTGGTTTACCGCTATGGCGCGCCCCGATATTTTTGCGGCTATCGCTCCTGTATGCGGAGGAGGTATGCCGTGGAATGCAGGCGTTTTGAAAATGCCCGTCTGGGCTTTCCACGGAGTGGACGACCCTACCGTCAGCGTTAACCATTCGGACGAAATGGTAGCAAAGCTTCGTGCTCTCGGCGCCGACGTTACCTATACAAGACTTGAGGGCGTGGGACATAACGTATGGAATAATGCCTATAACGAAGAGCTTCTTTTGTGGCTCCTTGAAAAGAGAAGAGTATAAATTTCAGAGAAGGCCGTGGACTGCTTGATTATTGAATCGAGTCACCCCAAGCTTGACGTTGACCAGAATGTTGCGGAAAAGTATTTCGGTTAGGAGAAAAAAGAAATGAAAGAAATAAAGAAAGATATAATCGTTGTGGGAGCAGGCGTTGCGGGAATATGCGCGGCAGTAGCGGCAGCCCGCCATGGCGCAACGGTTGCCCTTGTGCATAACAGACCTGTCCTTGGCGGTAACGCTTCAAGCGAGATAGGTGTCGGAATAAACGGCGGTGCTTCCTATAACGCCTCTGTCTATGCAAGAGAGGGAGGTATCGTAAACGAGCTTCTTGCAAATATTCTCAATAAATCTCATTCCTACGACAGTCCTGCCCTTAAGGATATGGCGTTCTTTGATTTCGTTTATGCAGAGGAAAATATAGAGCTTTTTCTCAACACAAACGTTACGGAGGTGGAGACGGAGGGAGACGTAATAAAGAGCGTCACCGCTGTTCAGCTCGGCTCTGAAAACGAATATAAATTTACAGCACCTATTTTTATAGATTGCAGCGGAGACGGCTTTGTGGGCTACAAGGCTGGTGCGGAATTTATGATGGGACGAGAGGGAAAGGACGTTTTCGGCGAAAGCCTTGCTCCTGAAAAGTCGGACTCCTTCCTTCAGGGAAGCACTCTTTTCTGGCATAGCAAGAAGATGGATTTCCCTGTAAAATACACACGTCCCGACTTTGCCTATGATATAGACAAAATGCCCTTCCGTGACAATATGGGCAGATACGACCTTCACAGAGTTATGTACGGAAACGGACTCAACACTCTTTGGTGGATAGAGTACGGAGGTCAGTGCGACACCATTCACGATAACGAGGATATAACTCTTGAGCTTCGCCGTATCGTTTACGGCTTCTGGGACTACGTTAAGAACAGCGGAAAATTCGGCGACGTTGAAAACTATATGCTTGAAACTGTTGCCCCCGTTGTAGGAAAAAGAGAATCCCGACGTTTTGTGGGCGACTATATACTTACCGAGAGTGATATATACGATAAGCCTGAATTTCCCGATGCAGTTACAACGGGCGGTTGGGTAATCGACTGCCACGCACCCTACGGAATCTACGATAACGACAAGGCAACCAACTGGACGGCACACAGGGGACTTTACAGTATTCCCTACAGATGCCTTTATTCAAAGAATATAAAGAATCTTTTCCTCGGAGGAAGAATAATTTCCACCTCCCATATTGCCCACGGCTCTACAAGAGTCATTGCAACGGGCGCGGCGGCGGCTGAGGTTTCGGGTACGGCGGCATATCTTTGTGCAAAGGGAGGAATATCTCCGAGAGAGGTGGATATAAGCGAGCTTAAAAAGCTTCTTATATCAGACGATGCATTCATTTTGGGAGAAAAGGAGATTTACGATACCGAGGATTGTAAAATCACCGCTTCCTCCACGTCACCTTACGAAAACACTCACCTTTCGGCTGAAATGCCCCTTTTGAAGAAGTACTATATAGCACTTCCTTCCACTACCGACGGACTTGACAGCGTTGAGGTGTACCTGCATAATAACAGTGACAGGGATGCAGACCTTTGCTATAACGTCTATACGGGAAAGCTTGTTGAAAGCTTCCTTCCCACTATCCTTCTTTCTGAAAAACGCGTTACAGTACCCCGTGGCTTTGAGGGGTATATGACCCTTCCCCTTGAAGCGAGAGGACTTAATGATAAGAAGGTTTATATCGAATTTCTTAAAAACGACAGCATCTCTCTCGGCGTATCCGAAAACGAGCTGACCGGATGCCCCTCCTTTGACGAAAACGACGACCCAACCATGGGAATCTTTATCGACGGGGTAGGAATGACTCTCGTGCACGACAGAAACCTCGTTTTCAAAAACGTTCTTCCCGAGCAGAATATATTTGCTCCCGAAAATCTCCTGAACGGCTTCACAAGACCCTACGGTACGCCTAACCTCTGGCGTTCCGAGGGAGGAGAAAAGGAATGGGTAGCCCTTGACTTCGGGGAGGGTAAAGAGGTGAAGGAGCTTCAGGTAATCTTCAACGATGACCTTACCCGTGACAATCCCCCTCTTCCTCCCAAAACACTTATTCGTGAGTTCAGCATTTTGGTTGACGGAGAAAAAATTGAGGTAAATGACAACATTTTCAGAAAATACTCTCTCAAAATCGGAAAGAAGGTAAAATCCGTCAAGATATTACTTGAAAGCAACGGCGGACATCCGAATTTTGAAATACTTGGAATACGACTTTATTAAAAAGAGGTTTTATATGCTTGATAAAATAAAAGGCGCCATATTCGATATGGACGGAACTCTTATAAACTCCCTCATCATTTGGGACATTCTTTGGTCGAAATTTGGTGAAAAATATATAAAAGACGGAACATTTCGTCCCTCTGCGGAGTCGGACAAGAGGGTGAGAACAATGACCCTTCTTGCCGCAATGGAGCTTATCCACTCTGAATACGGACTCGGTGAGAGCGGAGAGGAGCTTCTGGACGAGGCTAACCGTATAATGGTGGAGTTTTACGAAAACGACGTTGAGCTGAAGGAGGGAGTAGCAGACTTTCTCGATGAGTGTCAGCGACGCGGAATACGTATGTGCATAGCATCCGCCACCGACAAAAAGCTCCTTTCGGTAGCGCTTCGTCATTGCGGACTCGAAAAATACTTTGAAAAGGTCTTCTCCTGCGCCGACGTAGGCAAGGGAAAGGACGAGCCCGACGTTTTCCTTGAAGCAATGAGATATCTTGGCACAGACAAGGAAAGCACCTGTGTTTTCGAGGACTCTGCGGTGGCAATCGTCACGTCTCACAGGATGGGACTTATGACGGTGGGCATCTTCGACGAAAACAACTACGGACAGGATTTGATAAAGGCAACTGCCGACGTCTATATAGACAGGGACGAGACCCTTTTGAAGCTTATAAATTGAACCTTGTGTGAAACCTAAAAGGGTCGGCTTACGTAAGCAAATTATTTATTTTTGAATAGACTAATAAAAAACAAAACGGGGTGTAAACAATGGAAAAAACAAAGCTTTGTATAATATTCGGCGGTGCTTCCAGCGAGCATGAGGTTTCGTGTATGTCGGCGGCATCTGTTATAAAAAACGTGGACAAGAGCAAATATGAGCTCAGATTTCTCGGAATTTTAAAGGATGGCAGACAGTTTCTTTACGTTGGAGATATAGAAAAGATTGCCGATGCTTCCTTTGCGGAGGACAGTGATAACCTTATCCCTGCGGTTATAAGCCCTTGCCCTGCCCATCACGGACTTATGGTACTCAATAAAAAGGAAGGTACCTTCAAGGTAGAAAAGATTGATTGCTTCTTCCCTGTTGTTCATGGAGAAAACTGCGAGGACGGAAACCTTCAGGGACTTCTCACACTTTCGGGTGTACCCTTTGTGGGCTCAGACAATAGGGGCTCTGCGGTTTCTATGGACAAGGCAATAACCAAGACTATTCTTGCTACCGAAAATATTCCTATGGCAAATTGGCGCCTTTTCAGAAAGGACGAATATTCCTCCTCCGATATACTATGGTGCGAGGAAAATCTCGGCTATCCTATGTTCGTAAAGCCTGCGGGAACAGGCTCGTCGGTGGGCGTTTCCAAGGTGCGCGACAGAGAGGAGCTTAAAATAGCCGTTGAAAATGCCGTGAAGTATGACGACAAGGTGCTTGTGGAGGAATACATAAAGGGTGCCGAAATCGAAACGGCAGTGCTTGACGTTGTAGAGAATGGAAAGCGTGCCACTCTCGTTTCAAGACCGGGTGAGCTTGAGGTGGGAAGCGAATTTTACGATTACGATACCAAGTACGTGAACGATACCACCACCTACCACCTCCCCGCAAGACTTGACAAGGTGACGATGGAGGAGGTACGCCGTCTTGCGGTTAAGATTTTCCGTAAGCTTGACTGCGAAGGACTTTCAAGAGTTGACTTCTTCGTAGGAGAAAAGGGCATTATCTTCAACGAAATAAATACTCTCCCCGGATTTACAAAGATAAGTATGTACCCCAAGCTTATGGCGGAGTACGGAATAGGCTACACCGAGCTTATAGACAAGCTTGTGGAATACGCGCTTGTGAAATTTGAAAATTGAAATTGAAAATGGAAAATTAAGCAAAAAACCGCAGTCGGTTTCCAAACGAATTTTCTGATTTTCGGTTTTTTTAAAACAGGTTTTATAAAATGAAAAGAATTTTAGCATTTACCCTTTTAATATTGTTTTTAATATCTTCTTTCGCCCCCCTCTCTTTTGCGAAGGAGGACGAAATTCCCACTCTTATGGAAGACCCCGATCCCTTCGGTCTTGGCTTTGAGGACGAAAAGGAAGACCCCTATGCCGAGCTCTCCGAGCTTGAGTGTCTGCATAAAGGACTCATAAGAGTTTACGACGGTATGACCGCCGAAGATCTCCACGGCTATATGCAGGTTGTTGATAACAGCGAGGGAAGATACAATACACAGAAGCTTTTCTATCTTATGGATATGATTCTCAATACATATTACGGCGACCTGACGGTAGAAACTCTGACAGATGCATTTCTCGGGTCCTTGGATTATATCGACGTGAACGATATGGAATCGGTGTATAAGAAGCTTTTCTCGGTGCTCGACCGCTTCACCTACTATCTCACGGCGGATGAGGCAAAAAGCTTCTTTAATCCCAACGACTCAAGAGCCGTGGGCATATCTACCGTATGGTACGATAAGGATGAAAGCCATCCTGTTGCGGGAATGTACGTTGAGAACATAGCGCCCCTTTCATCCGCGTATAACGCAGGAATAAAAAGGGGAGACAGACTCCTTCAAATAAATCGTGTTGACGTGACGGGTCTCGGCTTTAACGCCGTTTCTGCAATTCTCCGCGAGGAGAGCCGTGACCGTGATTTTATGGAATACGTATTCGAGCGCTATGGCGAGGATGGAGGTATTTTCGAATATACCCTTGAACGCACCGACGTTACCTTCTCGGAATTTTCTGTAGAGCGCTACCCCGAAAAGAGTACAGTCTTGATTGACCTTAACGGTTTTATGAACGGAACTACCGCCTATGACCTATCGGATGCTATCGACGGCATCTGGCAGGATGGTTACAGAAACGTTATTTTGGACCTGCAGAGCAATTCGGGAGGAAGCGTTGACGTTGCGGCGGCTATTGCCTCCAAGTTCACTCCCGACCCTCTTCGCGTACTCTTTCATATGGGTACCGAGGAGAATCCGAAAATGTACCCCTACTATTCAATGGGAAACGGCTATGAGTTTGACTCGGTGACGATTCTTGTAAACTCCTCCAGCGCCAGCTCTGCCGAAATTCTGACCGATACTCTTCGTAAGATGGTGGGAGCGAGAGTTGTGGGAAGTACTACCTACGGCAAGGGAGTAGCACAGGTAGCCACACGCTTTCTCGACGGCTCGGCGGTGGGTATTACCGCTTACGTTGCATACGATAAAAACGGCGAGACCTATAATGAAAAGGGAATAACCCCCGACGAGGAGGTTTATCCCGAGGTGAAGAGGAATTCTCTTTCCCTCGATACCGAAAGCCTTACCTACGGAAACTTTGAGAGTGCGGTGATGGGTGCCGAAAACTTTGCAACACGTGCTCTCGAAAAGAGACTTCTTCTTTTACAGTATCTCTCACCCGTCACAACCGACGGTGTTTTCGACTATCACACAGCCCTTGCTCTTCGTATGCTCCAGACAGACTACGAGCTTGAAATAACAGGGGAAATGAACGAGGAAACGCTGGACGTGATTTTGACGCTTACAAGACAGTGGGAGAATTCCTACACCGTTACCTCCACCGTCTTTGACTACGTGATGAGGTAAAGCTAGATATTTTGGTTAAAAACGAAAATGAAAATATTTTCTGTTTTAATATAAATCGAGTTTCAAAAAGATAGTGCGAACAAAACAGTTTTAAGTTATAAGCTTTTACAATGTAGAAAGACGAGGAAAATTCCTCGTCTTTCTTTCGTTTTATCCAAATTTCATTTTCTTCGCGCCTCTCTCGGACTGCCGTACAAAGTACGCCGACGCCTTCGAGATGCACGATTTTACCTCAAAATCTCGTCGCTTTTTTGTAAGCTAGATATTTTGGTTAAAAAAGCCTTCGGCGAAAGCGGAAGGTCTTTTATTGAAGAATGAATATTGAAGATTGAAAAATGAATAATTCAGGTTAATTTGCTAAAGCAAATTTTAAATTGATTGTGAATTTTCCAAAAGGAAAATTGTCCGAAATTATTCAATATTCATTATTCATTATTCATTATATACGCGATTTTATCTCAAAATCTCGTCGCTTTTGTAAAGCTTGATATTTTGTGTAATACTTCGTTAACTGCAAAACCCCCGTCGTCGACTTACGTAAGAGTAAGCCTTCCTCGGGGGT
>JAZNYT010000083.1:0-7171 GCA_045594565.1 Eubacteriales bacterium | reverse complement strand
TGAAAGAGCGTTTCTCTAAAACTCTCTTTCAAAAACTTTTATGGTTTTTTATTATAGTTTTCGTGGGGGTGCAAGGGGGAGTGCTTTTGTAAAAAGCATTACCACTTGGATAAATTTAATCGAAAATTTCCGCAAGGAAATTGACCTTAATTATTCAATATTCAATATTCAATATTCATTAAAACAAACTATACTGTTTCCCACTTTATAAACCTGTTCTTCCCTGATGCACCTTGCAAGCTCCTTTTCGTCCTGGGGGAGCTCGCGCGTCAGAAGTGCCGAGAGGGCGTCGTGCCCGGGATGGTGAAGGTCGCTTCCGCAGGTGCACACCTTAAAGCCTTCGCTTTCAGCGTATTTCGCCGCGAATCCCACTCTTGAATTGTGGTTTGGATGAAGATTGAAAACCTCAATTCCATCGAGAAGGGAGGAGTCTACCAGGAACATTCCGTTGCGGAAGGGATGAGCCTGTATGAAAAGCACGTCGGGATGCTCCTTGAGATAAGGCATAAAGTCGTATATAGTTTCGAGCTGTCTCGGAATGCCTCTTACAAAGTCCTCGTCTATTCCGTATAGGAGATAGTCATTCTGATTTTCCTCAAAGCGTATCTCCATTCCGAGATACACATTGATGCCTACTCCCTCGCCAAGCTCTTTTGTGAAGTGGTATTCTTCAAGAAACTCGTCAATGTATTTCTGATATTTTTTGTCATTCTTCGACACCCAAGGATAGAAGTGATTGGTAATTACAATACCCTGATACCCTGCGTTTTTGTAGCATCTGATAATTTCAGAGGGTGGGAGCTCCGAGCATTCGGAGAATCCCGATGAATGACAGTGAAGCTCTATTTTATTTTTATATTCTTTAAACATAGTGTCTCCTAACTCATAAGAAAAGCAAGAACAGGCTTTTCTTTATCTATTCTGTCGTAGTCAAGCTTTCCTGTGATATCACGCATAAGAGCGCTTCTTTCGTAGTGTACAAGCTCCACAGGTGCGTGAGAGGGGTCGTCTGATATGATTCCGTAAAGGACATACCCGTCATTTTTGGGATAAAATGCAAGATATCCGCCGTCGTAACGGAAAAGCTTGTGGTCTCTTACGGTTTCGAGGAACTGCTCCTCACTTTCGAGAAGAGAAAATCCGCTTCTTGCTTTTTTGTGAAGCTCCTTTTTAAGAAGCCATACCTCGTGTGGATCCTCAACGGGCGTGAGGTCTAAAGTATGAAGAGAAAACTCACAACGTCTGAGAGGAAGGGTATATCCCGTCTCCTTGTAGAAGGAGAATAGGGAATCGTTCTGAGGAATGGTAATGATAAGGTCATACTTTTTCGAGGTAAGCTCTTCGAGAAGTGCATTGTGAAGAGCGGTGAAATGACCCTGACGGCGCTCGGAAAGCTTTGTAGCAACACCGTAGAGATAAGCTGCCCGAAGTCGCTTTCCGTCGTACTTCACCTTCACGTCCATATAAAATAGCATACTGACGAGAGCACTACCTTCAAGCATTAAAAAAGTCTTACAGGGACGGTAAAATTTTTCGAAGAAAAGGTCGATGAATTCATCGGTGTCCCCGAAGGTATCGCGCCATAGATTTTTCATCTGTTCAAGGTACTTTTTCGCGCCTCTGACAATAACCCTTTGCATAACTTGGGAACTCCTTTCCTAAAAATTATATATAGAACCCCATATTAGATATATTATATCCCTTTTGTGTTTTTGTGTCAATCTTTTGCGCGGTTTTTTTTAGCTTTTTGCGAAAAAATTATTTTTTTGAAAAAACACTTGACAAATTGGTTTTGTTAGTGTATAATCCTTGTGTTGACCTAAGACAGCAGGTGACACGGAAGTGTCATAATATTCGCCTGCCGAGGAAAACCTTAAAGCTTTAAAGTATACGTTTGTTATATTTTTGAATTTTTCAGGTTCTTTCATCGGCTGGTGAAGGAACCTTAATTTTTTATATTACCACGGAGGTGAAACACGAATGTCAAGTGCAAAAATACTGGCTGCAAAACAGTCGGCAGTAGCAGAGCTCACAGAACAGCTTAAGGCATCTCAGGCGGGCGTACTTGTAAACTACTACAAGACAAACGTTGAAGACGATACAAACCTTAGAAAAGAGCTTACAAAGGCAGGCGTAGCTTACAAGGTAGTAAAGAACACACAGCTTAAGTTTGTTTTTGAAAACCTCGGTTATGAAGCCCTTAACACTCATCTCGAAGGCATGAGCGCTATTGCATGGTCTGAAACAGATCCCGTTGCTCCCGCAAAGATTCTCTCCAAGTTCGCAAAGGAACATGAGGATTACGTAATCAAGGCGGGCTACATCGACGGCGACGTAGTTGACGCGGCAGGCGTTGAGAGTCTTGCAAGCATTCCTTCCAAGGAAGGTCTTATCGCAAAACTTCTCGGCAGCATCCAGAGCCCTCTTTACGGACTTGCTTATGTATTACAGGGCAAGATCGACAAGGAAGGCGGAGCAGCAGAGGAAGCTCCCGCTGCAGAATAATTTTTCGGCAATTCCCAAAAACTTACGCAGCATAGCTGCATCATACTAATTATTTTCGGAGGTACATTAAAATGGCTACAGAAAAGACAATGAACATTTTAGAAGAAATCAAATCTCTCACAATTCTTGAACTCGCAGATCTCGTTAAGGCTCTCGAGGAAGAATTCGGCGTATCAGCTGCTCCCGTTGCAGTTGCAGCAGCTCCTGCAGGTGGCGACGCTCCCGCAGCAGAGGAAAAGACAGAGTTCGACGTAATCCTCACAGCAGCAGGCGACGGCAAGCTCGCAGTTATCAAGGCAGTTCGTGAAATCACCGGTCTCGGACTTAAGGAAGCTAAGGACCTCGTTGAGGGCGCTCCTAAGGAAATCAAGACAGGTATCGCTAAGGCTGAAGCAGAAGAGATCAAGAATGCTCTTACCGCTGCAGGCGCAACTGTTGAAATCAAGTAATTAAGGTTTTAGTCAACAAGAAAAAGCACCCGAAAGGGTGCTTTTTTTATTGAATAATGAATAATGAATATTGAATAATTAAGGTAAATTTTGCTGAAGCAAAATTGAATTTATTATATATAAGAGGGAATGCTTTTTACAAAAGCATTCCCTCTTAAAACTCCCACGAAAACTATAGTTTTTCATTATAGTTTTGGGGAGAGTCAAAGAGAGGGGGATTTTATAAAAATCCTCCTCTCTTAATTATAAAAACTTATTGCAAAACTATGTTATGATAGCACTATTTCAAAGAAACTAGATTTGTGTTAAAACTGAAAATTTTCATTTTCGTTTTTAACCAAAATATCAAAAACGCAATTTCGAAGAAATTTTGAGGTAAAATTTCGAATCTCGAAGCCGTCGGCGTACTCGGTACGCCAGTGCGAGAGAGGCGAAAAGGAATGAAATTCCAATAAATCAAAAGAAAACCAAAGGTTTTCTACCTATGAAAAATTGTTGTATAGAAAAGATAAAAGAAAGAAGTGTAGCCTTTATTAAAGACTACACTTTCTCTTATATTTGAAACACTATTTCATTCTGGTTTTAACCAAAATATCTAATCTCTCCCAAAAGCGCAGAGATTTTGAGGTAAAATCGCGGAGTGCGAAGGCGTCGGCGTACTTGGTACGCCAGTCCGAGCAACACGCGAAGAAAATGAAATTTGGAATAAATAAAAAGAAAGACGAGGTAAATCCTCGTCTTTCTACATCATAAAAGCTTATTGCTTAACTCTGTTGTGTTAGCACTTTCTCAAAGAAACTGGATTTGTGTTGAAACTGAAAATTTTCATTTTCGGTTTTAACCAAAATATCAAGCTTTTTATAGTGTTGCTGCGATTACTGCCTTGATGGTATGCATTCTGTTTTCCGCTTCGTCAAATACGATGCTTTTCTCACTTTCAAACACCTCGTTTGTAACCTCAAGCTCAGCAATACCGAACTTTTCCTTAACGGCTCTTGCAACGGCAGTTCCCTCATCGTGATAAGCGGGCAGACAGTGCATAAATACCGTTTCAGGCTTCGCCTTTGCCATAAGAGCACTGTTCACCTGATAGGGAAGAAGTGCATCTATTCTCTCCTTCCATACCTCGTCGGGCTCACCCATGGAAACCCATACGTCGGTATAGATAACGTCGGCATTTTTTACAGCCTCGGCAGTATCTTCAATATATCTTATAACGGCACCGCTTTCCTTTGCAAGCTTTTCGCACTCGTCGCGAAGCGCCTTGTCGGGGAAATACTCCTTCGGTGCACAAACAGTAAAGTTTACACCCATCTTTGCCGAGCCTACAAGAAGTGAGTTGCCCATGTTGTAACGGGCATCACCCATGTATACAAGGTTTATTCCACGTATCTTTCCGAAATGCTCCTTTATGGTGAGGAAGTCTGCAAGAATTTGGGTCGGATGAAACTCGTTTGTGAGTCCGTTCCAAACGGGAACACCTGCAAATTTTGCAAGGTCCTCTACTATCTCCTGACCGAATCCGCGATACTCAATACCGTCGAACATACGACCAAGCACACGTGCCGTATCCGCAATGCTCTCCTTTTTACCTATCTGTGAGCCTGTGGGGTCAAGATATGTTACCCCTGCACCAAGGTCACGGCAGGCAACCTCGAAAGCGCATCTCGTTCTTGTACTTGTCTTTTCAAATATGAGAGCAACGTTCTTGCCCTCGCAAAGACGGTGGGGAATACCCGCCTTCTTTTTTGCTTTAAGCTCTGAGGCAAGGTCAATAAGACCGCCTATTTCATCACGAGTGAAATCAAGTAATTTTAAGAAGCTTTTTCCTTTAATATTTAACATAATACTATCTCCTTTTGATAAATGAATATTGAACAATGAATATTGAATAATTAATGTTAATTTGCTAAAGCAAATTTTCAATTAATTGTAAATTTCCCCAAAGGGAAATTATCCAAAATTATTCAATCTTCAATCTTCAATCTTCATTATTTCATACATTCTTTGAGTACTGCTACTGCCTTTTCCAGGTCCTCTTTCGGAATGTTCAAGGCAGGGAGAAGTCTTACCTTGTTCTTTGCCTTTATGGCAATAACGCCCTTTTCACGTGCAAGGGAGAGTACCTCACCTACCTCCTTCTTTGTTTCAATGCCTATCATAAGTCCTGCACCGCTGACACTTATAACGCCCTCGGCACCGGTAAAGGCGTTAAATATATACTCACTCTTTTCACGAACCTCAGAAAGAAGCTTTTCGTCTATTCTTTTGATTATGGAAAGCGCGCCGGCACAGGATACGGGGTTACCTCCGAAGGTCGAGCCGTGGTCGCCGGGCTGAAGCACGTTTTCTACTTTTTCACCGAGAAGAGTCGCGCCGATGGGAAGTCCTCCGCCAAGTCCCTTTGCAGTAGTTACGATGTCGGGAGTGATACCGTAGTTCATATAGTTGTAAAGAGCACCGCATCGTCCGTTACCCGTCTGCACCTCGTCAACGATGAGGAGAATATCCTCGTCCTTTGCAATCTCGGCAAGTCCGTTCACGAAATCCTTTTCAAGAGGAAGAACACCGCCCTCGCCCTGTACGGTCTCAAACATAATAGCGGCAATCTTGTTTTCCTTCACAAGCTCTTTTACACTGTCAATGTTATTAGCCTCGGCATAAACAAAGCCCTCGGTAAGAGGTAAAAAGTCCTTGTGGAAAACGTCCTGACCCGTTGCCGAAAGCATAGTAACCGTTCTTCCGTGGAAGCTGTTTTTAAGGGTTATAATTACGTTATATTCAGCCCCCTTCTTTTCGGCGGCATACTTTCTTGCAACCTTAACGGCAGTCTCGTTTGACTCTGCACCCGAGTTTGAGAAGAACACCTTCTTCATCCCCGTTCTCTCACAAAGCTCCTCGGCAAGCTCTGCACATGGTGCAGAATAAAAGAGGTTTGAGGTGTGCTGAAGGGAGGAAAGCTGCGCAGTTGTCGCCTTTATCCACTCTTCGTCGCCTACACCGAATACGTTTACCGCAATTCCTGTGCCAAGGTCAATATATTCCTTGCCCTCGTCATCGATAACTTTCGAGCCCTTACCCGAAACAAGTGTGACGGGAAAGCGTCCGTAGGTGGAGGCAATATATTCTTTATCTTTTGCTTTTATATCCATTTTACTTTTCTCTTTTCTTTATTACCATTGTACCCGCACCCTCATCGGTGAGAGTTTCGATGAGTATAGAGTGGGGGATTCTTCCATCCATAATGAATACTTTTTTAACGCCGCGGTTTATTGCTTCGATACAGCACTCAACCTTGGGTATCATACCGCCCGAAATGACGCCCTCGTCGAAAAGTGCCTTTGCATCGTCAAGGTCAATTTCAGGAATGAGGGAGGAGGGGTCGTCCTTGTCTCTTAAAATGCCTGCAATATCGGTCATAGCGATAAGGCTCTCCGCCTCAAGCGCGCCTGCAATGAAGGATGCGGCGGTATCGGCGTTAATGTTGTAAACGTTGCCCTCGTTGTCACAGCCAACTGTCGAAACAACGGGGATATAGCCCTTTTCAAGAAGGTCAACGATGGGGTCGATATTTACCTTTGTTATTTTACCGACGTATCCAAGTGCAGGATCCTTCATTTCGGCTTCAATAAGCCTTCCGTCAAGACCCGAGATACCCATAGCCTTGCCGCCCTTTGCTTCAAGAAGCCCTACAAGACCCTTGTTTATCTTACCTGCAAGCACCATAAGAGCAATTTCGGCAGTCTCCTTGTCGGTAACGCGAAGTCCGTTTACAAATTCGCTCTTCTTTCCCACCTTCTGAAGCATATCGGTAATTTCGGGACCGCCTCCGTGGATAAGTACCACCTTAACACCGATAAGGTGCATAAGAACAATATCCTCCATTACGTGCTCTTTTAGCTCGTCGTTTATCATAGCGTTTCCGCCGTACTTGATAACGAGAATCTTTCCGTTATATTTCTGTATATAAGGGAGCGCTTGAGTTAATACTTCCGCTCTCTGGGCGTTGGTAACGTCTAACATATTTATCTCCTTTTTTTAAGCTTGACATTTTGGCTAAAACCGAAAATGAAAAGTTTCGGCTTTAGGGTACAACACTTTTCAAAAAGAAAGTGCGAACAAAGAGTAGTCAAGCTATTGATTTTTTTAAGGTAGAAAATCTGCGATTTTCTTCTTGTTTATTTCAAATTTCATTTTCTTCGCGTGTTGCTCGGACT
>JAZNYT010000082.1:0-11264 GCA_045594565.1 Eubacteriales bacterium | reverse complement strand
AAATAAGGTTGATGCTGAATATTTCGACATAGATGATGTAAAGCTTATTACAACAGAAAGCCTTAAGTTTACAGATGTGGCGGATGATGCATGGTATGCAAATAGCGTTAAATGGGCAGTAGATAGGGGCATTACATCAGGAACATCTGCAACAACCTTCTCGCCTGATAATACCTGCACAAGAGCACAGATTCTTACATTTATGTGGCGTGCCGTAGGCTCGCCGAAGGTGAGCAGCAGTAACCCCTTCAGCGATGTAAAAGAGTCTGATTATTACTACGATGCGGCTCGGTGGGCTTATGAAAAGGGTATGGTAACGGGAAGCAAATTTGAAGGTGACACACCTTGTACAAGAAGCGCAACTGTTGTGTACTTATGGAAAAACGCAGGTTCACCATACACTTCATATTACGGAAGCTTTGCAGATGTAACGGCAGGCTCCGGCTTTGCATCAGCAGTAGCCTGGGCGGTGGAAAATGGAGTAACTTTGGGTACATCCGAAACAACCTTCTCACCTGACACAACCTGCACAAGAGGTCAGATAGTAACATTCTTAAAGAGAGCGTTGAGATAAGTAGGAACATAACAAAATGAAAAGAATTTTAGGAATCATTTTATCATTATGTATGCTTTTAAGCATACTTCCGGCAAATGTATTTGCGGCAACGCAGATAGGCCGTTCGGATGTTACCGTAAATGAACCTGTTGTTGGCGAAAAGCCTATAGCTTCTGCTACACTTTTTAATTAGAGTCTTGAAGTTGTAAATGTTGAATGGGTCGGAGAGCAGGGAACGTATTGGGTTGCGAACAACTTTATTTGGGGACGGCTTCTTCTACCCGTGATTCAGCTCGGCGAGCTGATCAAGCAAGAGATCGCAGCGGACAAAGAAACATTCGCCGAAACTCGCTCGGCTACTTTGGTATCACGGCGATCATCTCTGCATTGTGGTTCGCAAGCATTCCTGTGTGGAAGCCGTTTATGACTCACGTACTTGGCTTCACGGATGTAGATAAGTTGTTCAGCCTTGTACTTCTTCTCGTTGGCTTCTACGTGCTCTACGCCGTTCAGAATGTGTTTGACTCCACCTTCTACGGACTTGGAAAAACGAACTATATGCTGTTTGAATCGGTCGTCACGAACACGATCTATTACGGCATTGCCTTCATCCTTTACGCAACGAATGTGTGGACTCCCACGCTTACAGGAATTGCTTTGTTGTTCGGTATCGGTAATGCATTTGATAGTGTAGTGTCGCTCGTGGCGTATGTGTTCTTACTCAAGAAAGAGAAGATCAACATTTTGAAGGTTGACTAAAAAATAAAAATCGTAGGTTCGTTTGAACCTAAGATTTTGGTCTGAGTGACAAGACTTGAACTCTGCGCGTCCCTTCCGAAAATAAGTCGCCTTGTGCGCAAATCATAGATTTGCTTCAAAAGCTCCCTATTTTCGTTACCAAACGAATAAAAACAATTCACTGGCTTGTTTTTCTCCGTTTGTCCCAACCACCCCACAAAATGCTTTTGCATTTTGATGGTGCGGCAGGGAATAGACCACAATTTCAAATTCATAACAACAAAACAAAAAAGCAGACACACAAATGTGTATCTGCTTTTTATGGTCTGAGTGACAAGACTTGAACTTGCGGCCTCTACCACCCCAAGGTAGCGCGCTACCAAACTGCGCCACACCCAGATGTTGCTCTTGTTTGCAACATATAGGATTATAGCAGAAAGGATAAGAATTGTCAATACAAAAATTGAAAAAAGTTTAAAAAAATGTAGACTATTTGAGAGCTTTGAAAATATTCCTTCTGGTAAGAGGATTTTTTAAGAAAATAATTTAAATATTTTTTATGGTAGTAACATGCGAGTCATCTCGCAATGTTGAAGGATCCGCAATATAAGGGTAAAAGAAGTCGGTTCAAGCGTTTTGCTTGAACCGCTCTGTGTAACAAACTCTTTTTTGAATAATGTTAGTTTTGTCTGACAACCTTGCCGCCGAGGATGACAGTTTTTATGTTCATTTTAACATCTACGAAGATAAGGTCTGCTCGTTTGCCTTCAGCAATTTCGCCACGGTCAAAAAGACCGACTACATTTGCGGGATTGTATGAGGCTACTTTGAATGCATCAACGATAGATGCACCCGTGTGTTTCATATAGTTGCGACATGCAACGTTCAAAGTTAGCTTTGATCCGGAGATGTCAATTCTTCCATCTCTTCTATAAGTAAAGTTAAGGTCGGTTACATGCTCGAGTTCGGGCACATGTATATAGTCGTGAATAGTATGGTCAGAGATAAGAATAATTTTGTCGTCACTCTTTATTTTACGGATAAGACGCTGAATATATGGATCAACATGAATGCCCATACTGTCGGAGATAAGCTCTGCGTAAATTGCATTATTATAATTTACAGTTTCGTCAACACATGGGGTACGGCACTCGGGATAATTCTCAAGAGTACCGGTTGCGTTTGTGTGGTGTGTTCCGATACAAAGACCATAGGGAATAAGTCTTTCGATGTCCTTAGGTGTCGCCTCAGAGTGTGCGACGGTAAAGCGAACATCGGGGTTTGCTGCTTTTGCGGCTTTTACAAATGTTTCCATGCCTTCACGTTCGGGAGCAAGTCCCCAAACACGAATTATATCTGCACCTGCAGCTAGCAGAGGCTCGTAATCCTCAGGGATGGTATCAAAAACTCGGGGAGTGCCAGGGCCGGTTTCCAGAGTAGATACAGAACCAAAGTTCTCGTTGATATAAGGACCTTCCATATAGACACCGGCAATAGTTGCACCTTCGGGTGTCGCCATAGCCTTGCGTATACGGTCAAGAGCTTCTAGATATTCTGGAAGAAGACCACGAGTTGAAGTTGTTGCAAGAATTGTAGTTGTTCCACAGTCGAGATGCTCTTGTGTAGCTTTTGCGGGATCGTCCATAAAACGTACACCCGTACCAGCGTGAGAGTGAATATCAACAAGACCGGGGCCAACGTATGCTCCCTTAGCGTCAATAATTTCAGAATCCTTAGGTATTTCGGTGGTACGCATTTCACCATATCCCAAAATTTTGCCGTCTTCAATAAAAAGTACTGCTTCTGGGATAAGATGGTCTCTCATTACAAGCTCTGCGTTTATAATTGTAGTCATAATTTGTTTCCTTTCTGTCACTACGTGTAACTATAGCAATTATAGCATACGTTTTAGGGGAAGAAAAAACTATTTAAGTGATTTTAAAACATTTCTTCTTGAAAGTGAATTTTTAGAAAGAAATTGAACATCGAGATAGTAGTCAAGTTTCTCAATATCTTGAATAGTTATCTTTTTGTCTCCATAGGCTTTTCTTTTTGTTGTTGATAAAAGGTTGTTATCAATCGCCCACATCAAGGCAGTACTATAAGGATTTTGGGGCTTTAAAGAATAAGGTAGAGATTGTCCATTTTTTATAAAGTCTATTCTCTTATTAACCGCAAATTCCTTTGGCGCAAGGAGAAAGGCAAGTTCCCCTCTTGTCATATTTTTGTCAAGCAAGAGAAAATTATTGTTATATACAATAGGTTTTGTTTTTTGGAGTGAATAAAACAATTCAAAATCAGGGTCGTCGCGTCCCACGTCAGCAAAGGGAGACTCATTGAGAAGTTCACTTACAGTTACAATTTTATAGCCGTAATCCGTTAAAAGCTTTAACTGCTCTCGAAGGCCTGTCATTACAGGAGCACGAAGGGACATATTGTATCCGTCCTTTTGGAAAATTATCTGACCTGCAAGAGCATCAGGATTTTCTGACAAGGCATCTTTGAGTGGCGTCACCATAGCCTCAATTTCCTTTTGCGTTGTATCGCAAGGCAGCCATCCTGCACCGTCAAAGGAAGCGGCAAGATAATTATAGTCCAGTTTTGAGTATATGTCGTATGAAGTAAATCCGCCCTTTATATTGTCCACGTAGTGGGGCGGACGTGAAAACTTCATTTGATATCCGTATCTGTCAAGCAAAAGTGCGTGAAGCTTATTTACGTCTTCATACACTTCATCAAAACCATTTAAGGTATTTCTTTTCGAGTAAATGACGTTTTTCTTGCCAAATAAGACGTGAGAAAAGGTGTGATTTGTTATTTCGTGACCCTCGTCAATTATTCGCTTAATCAGTTCATCACAGTTGACAGCGCCTGCAAGACTGTCGTTTCCAAATTTAGGGTAGTGGTCATATTTGTTTCCGCCCCACGTAGGAGTACCGATAGAGCCCTCTGTATCAGGATAGTTATTTTCTGTTGTGCCAATGACGTCGAATGTGCCTTTTGCATTAAACTCGCCGAGAATATCAAGAATGGTAGCTGTTAAATTGTCGCTTATTGTAGGACCATCATCAAAGGTCATAGCGCAAATTCGCTTATTAGTTTTTATGCGCTCGATTCTTCTTGAATAAGAAACATAAGGGGCTCGTTTCGGAACAAAAGCTTTTACTCTTCTTTTTATGTTTTTTGCAAGCTTTATAATATCTGCCTTTTTCATATTTACCTTCTTTTTCGTATTATATCAAGAATACCGGGTACGGGGTCTTTTATCGAAAAGCACGGATTTGGGACAAATGGATTGATTCCATCAAAAAAAGTTAACAAAGCTCGTCCGAAACGTTTTGCTTTTGTGTAAGAAATAACCGAAGCAAATATATTTGGTACAAATTTAATTTTTTTGCCAATAGTGTAGCTTGGATTAAATTTATAGCTGTTTCCTTTTGCCGCTGCTAAATATGCCTTTAAAAAGTCGGAATTTGCTTTGAACGTTGCACCGAAGCTTCCCCATATTCTGGGATTTACTTCAAGCAGATAATACTCTCCGTTCCTCTCTTTGTATTCAACCATTGCAATTCCTGTGAAGTTAGCTTTTTTTAAAAGCCTTGCTGACTGTTTTATTAGGACATCATTTTTAAAGGTGATAAGCGATGATGAAGGACCTCCGTTAGCAGGGAATTCTGCAAGACGTTTGTGACAAAAGGCAGAGTAAGGTATGCCGTTTTTTTCCATCACAAGACTTACACCCACACCGTTTCCTTCAATGTATTCTTCGATTATAGGAGAGGTGCCAAGATACTTTGTTTTTGCTTCTTTAAGCTCCTCGGCGTTTTTAACTATTCTATAACGTTCACTTGCCTTGAGTCCGTTTTTTTCTCCGCATGCAGGTTTTACCACCGCAGGAAACGTAGCGGTTTCGTCTGTGAAGAGTTGAGGTGCCTTTATTCCAACCGAAATGGCAATGTCTTTAATCTTTCCCTTATCGTTTACGGTATCAAGGGTATTGGCGTCGGATACACAAAAATGTGCAACTTTACGGAAAGCATCAAGATTTTCAGAAATAATATTGAGAGTGAAAACACCTATCGGGAAAATAACGGGACTATCAAATTTTCGACAAAGCTCTTCAAGTGCTTTTTTGTATTCTTCTTTATCTGACGGAAGAACAAACGTATCTTCCAAATATTTTGAGTAAAAAGCGGGAGGCTTTGGGTGATTGTCAGTGGTAACACCAATTATTTTTTCTCCGAGTTTGTTAAAAGAATATATAGCACAAATTGCGCTTCGGTAAAAACAATCGGTAATAATAACCATATTAATCACTCCTCTCTTAAATATGATTTTATCACATTAAAAAAGAAAGGTCAATTGCTTTTTAAGTTTTTTACGAGAATTAGAACGGCAGGAAGATTTACTATCATCATAAGTGCATTTGCAAAATCGGACAAATATATTATAACACTGTCTGATATGAATGCCGAAATAATCATAAACGTTACAAACGAAACAAAATACAATGCAGTGGCTTTTTTGTTTTGAGTTATATTTTTTACACCACAGGTTCCGATGAAATACCAACAAACCACACTGGTGAAAGCGAACATAATCATTGAAAATGAGTAAAATATCGCACCGAACTTACCTAACGACACTTCAAATACAGCTCTTGTTGCAAAGGCTGAGTTGTTTATTAGCGGAAAATCATCTAATGCTAATATGGCAAACGCGGTTAATAGACATATAAGCGTATCAACAAAAACCTCTACAACGCCCCAAAGAGCTTGCGCGTGAGGTGCGTTTTCTGATTCAGCATGTGTAAATCCTGCGCTTCCCAGTCCCGCCTCTGTAGAAAAAACAGATTTTGAAAAACCACCTGCCACCCCTGACTTTATAAGATGCCACTTTATACCTGAAATAACCCCGCTTTCTGATGCAATTTCAGTAATTACTGATGGAATTTTCTGCCGCTCAAAAAACAGGATGCCCAAGAGAAAAACAATATAAGTAAGCGCAATAACAGGTACAACGTATTTTGAAAACGATGAGATTTTTTTAATCCCTCCTACTGAAACGATTATAAAAAGTAATGTTAAAATCAGAGCCAGAACATATTGTGGAAGTGGAATGATATCTCGCGAAGCGTTAAGTCCTGCTTTCATTTGAGAAAGATTTCCCATGCCGATAGAAACAGTAATACATAAAAACGAATACATAAAGGGAATAAAACTACCGCCTGTAGTTTTTTGAAGATAAGGGAGAGGACCTTTCGAGGCATCTCTTGCTTTGAAAAGTACCGCGAGATATATTTCGGCATACTTTATTGCCATGGAGAAAATTCCGGCAATCCCCATCCAAAAAACCGCACCGGCTCCGCCCTCTGCTATGGCGCCTGCTACTCCTACGGCGTTACCAACACCTATGGTACCTCCGAGAGAAGTGCACATCAGTGCAAATGCTTTTTTGTCTTTGAACATTTTCCCCAAGGTTTCCCGAAAAATGTTCAAAGGGTGACGAAGAATGAAAAAACGGGTTTTTATAAGAATTATGGTTCCCGAGAGGATAACAAGTATGCCACATGGCAGCGACCATAAAGTGTTTTTTATAACTTCTAACATATTTCCACCAAAAAAATTAAAATTTCTCTTAACAAAACAAAAAATATGTGATATAATCATAAAAAGACGTAACTTAGAAAGGATATTTAAAAATGGCAAACGACATTTATTTTAGAACTTCATTAGCAGGCTACAACAAAAATGACGTAATGCGTTTTATTGAAAAATTGAATTCCGATCAGGTTGAAAGAGTAAATGACTTGAATGATCAGATAAGATCCGGCCAGACAGAAGCCCGCAAGCTATCGGCGGAGCTTGATGCTATTCGTAAGAAATGCGATGAGCTTGAGTATGCCTTGTCCATCAAAGATAAGGGTGACGCATCGAATGCCGAAAAGGCTGAGAAATACGACGAGCTTCAGAAGAACTATGCGGATATTATGCTCGAAGCAGAGAGCTCGTCTAAGGAAAAAATCAGACAGTCCGAAGAAAAGGCTTCTGAAATCATTGCTGAGGCTAACGCTTATTATGAAGAAAAGCTTAAAGCACTTCGTGAGAATAAGGCTCGTCTCATGATGATGAATAAGGATATCTTGAAGAACTCTGTCAGTCAGATGGAAAATCTTATTTTGTCACTCGAAAAGTCCCTTGAAGATACTTGGACTGCTGTCGGTCTCGGTGAGGATAATGAGTAAGATATACTGTCATGTGTCCGACTATCCGAATATAGAAATACATAGCGGCGACGAGGTATATCTCAGCGGAACAATATATACCGCACGAGATGCCGCTCACAAAAAGATAGTTGAACTGATTAACAAGGGAGAACCATTGCCTTTTGATTTAAAAGGAGCTTTTATCTATTATGCAGGCCCTACTGAAACACCTCCCGGTAGGGTAATTGGCTCCTGCGGACCTACTACCTCATCGCGTATGGACTCCTTTGCTCCGATACTACTGGATAATGGACTTTGCGGAATGATTGGGAAAGGACAAAGGTCGGAGGAGGTAATAGATGCCATTGTAAGAAACAAAGCAGTGTATCTTTGCGCAGTAGGCGGTGCCGGTGCATATATTGCAAGCTGTATAACCTCTTGTGAGGTTGTGGCTTTTCCCGAACTTGGCTGTGAATCTGTAAAGAGACTTACAGTTAAGGATATGCCGACGTTTTGCGCCATAGACTCAATGGGAAATAATATTTTCAAACGGGTGTAATATGAAGCATGTAGTTATAACCGGCGGTAGCAGAGGAATAGGCGCCGCTTGTGTTGAAAAATTTTCAAGAGAGGGATACTTTGTATCTTTTCTTTATAAATCCAGCGATGATAAAGCACAAGCGTTAACGAAAAGGCTCCCGAACGTATTTGCGGTAAAGTGCGACGTTTCTTCTGAAGATGACGTAAAACAAGCTTTTTCAAAAATATGTGGCGAAGTCGGAGAGATTGACGTTCTTGTTAATAATGCAGGAGTTTCCTATACAGGTCTCATTCAGGAAATGTCCTACGATGACTGGAAAAATGTTATTGACACTAATTTATCATCGGTGTTTTTGACAACTCGTACAGTAATCGGTTCTATGATAAAGAAACAACAGGGAAGTATAATAAACATATCTTCTATGTGGGGAGTTGAAGGCGCATCTTGTGAGGTGGCGTATTCTGCTTCAAAGGCAGGAGTTATAGGGTTTACCAAGGCACTTGCCCTTGAACTTGCTCCTATGGGAGTTCGAGTAAATGCAGTAGCACCGGGCGCAATAATGACTGATATGCTGTCTGAATACAGTAAAGACGAACTGAAAGAAATTTCAAACGAAACTCCTCTCGGCAGAATAGGAACTCCCGAAAACGTAGCTGATGCGGTTTACTTTTTAGCAGAAAAAGGCTCGGAGTTTATCACAGGTGAAGTATTAAATGTTAACGGTGGATTTGTAATATAATGAATAAAAGATATCACGATATAAAGAAAAAACTTTTTGAAGCATATTATTCAAAGCTTAATGATAAGCAGAAGGAAGCGGTATTTTGTGTAAAAGGACCGCTTCTTGTTTTGGCTGGTGCAGGTAGTGGAAAAACTACTGTGCTTGTTAACAGAATAGCCCACATAATTGATTTTGGAAACGCTTATCATTCTGATGCGGTTATGGCAGGTATGAGCGAAGACCTCATAAATACGTTCGAAAATATCTATGCAAACGTTGATGCAATTTCAAAGGAGGATTTAAAAAGTCTCCTTTTGAACTTTAAGACCGAATGCGCGTCTCCTTGGGAAATTTTGTCATTTACCTTTACAAACAAAGCGGCAAACGAAATGAAAGAGCGTCTTGCTGCTATTTTAGGAGACAGAGCTCGAGATATATGGGCAGGTACGTTCCATTCTATTTGTGTCAGAATTTTAAGACAGCACATAGAAAGACTCGGTTATACTTCTAACTTTAATATATATGATACAGACGACTCCAAAAAGCTTGTTGCAAGCATAATAAAAGAGCTTAACCTTGATGACGAGGTGTTTAATCCGAGGTCGGTGCTTTCTTCCATTTCAAAACTTAAAAACAATCTTATATACCCCGATAGTGAAGATGCGGTAAGCGAAGACTTTAGAGAAAAGAATATATTTGAAGTTTATAAGAAATACCAGAAATCTCTCAAGGATTTCAATGCCGTGGATTTCGATGATATTATTAATCTGACAATAAAGCTTTTTGACGAAAATCCCGACGTTCTCGACAAATACAGCAACAGATTTAAGTACGTTCTCGTAGATGAGTATCAGGACACAAACGGTGCCCAACTCAAACTTATGCGTCTTTTCTGCTCAAGATACGAAAATGTAATGGTAGTAGGTGACGACGACCAAAGTATCTATAAATTCCGCGGTGCTACAGTCAGAAATATTCTTGATTTTGATTCACATTTCAGAAGCGCTAATGTTGTATATCTTGAACAAAATTACCGTTCCACAAAGAATATAATTTCTGCGGCGAATTCAGTTATTGAACATAATGCCGACAGAAAAGGAAAGGTTCTTTGGACGGAAACCTCAGACGGCGAAAAGATTGACTACATAAAGCTTGATAATCAGGATGCCGAGGCACGTTATATAGTTGACAGAATAAATGAGTACGTAAAAAGCGGAAAATATTCATACCGTGATTTTGCCGTGCTTTACAGAGTTAATGCACAGTCCAACAATCTTGAAATAGCATTTTCAAAGTCCGCAGTACCCCACAGACTCCTTGGCGGTCAAAGATTTTATGACAGAAAAGAAATTAAAGATATTGTTGCATACCTTTCAATAATTGTTAACCCCAATGACGCAATAAAGCTTGAAAGAATTATCAACGTTCCCAAAAGAGGAATAGGGGACACAACGGTAAACGCTGTAAAAGCTCTCGCATCAGCCGAAAACTGTGGTGTTTTTGACATAATGGCAAACGCTGATAAATATGTTGCGCTCGGTAGAAGTGCTTCAAAGCTTATGAATTTTGCTTCTATGATAAATTCCTTCAAAGACGCAACTCTTACAATGCCTGTAAGTGAGGTTATAAAAAAGGTAGCTTACGATACAGGATACGTTGAAATGCTGAGAAATTCTATTGATGACGAAAGAGACCGCCTCGATAATATTAACGAGCTTATTTCTAACGCTATTAAATATAACGAAGATGCCCCCGAAGGTACCCTCGGCGGATTTCTTGAGGAAGTAGCGCTCGTTGCCGACGTTGACGGATATGACAAGGATTCGGATGCTGTTGTGCTTATGACGATTCATAGCTCTAAAGGTCTGGAATTCCCGGTGGTGATTCTTCCCGGTATGGAGGAGAATATAATTCCTTCAGCACAGTGTCTCTTCTCAGAGGAGGAGCTTGAAGAAGAAAGACGTCTTATGTATGTTGCCATCACACGCGCAAGAGAGAAGCTTATTGTCACAAACGTTTCGGAACGTCTTATGTTTGGAAGAACGTCTATAAATAAATCATCGAGATTTTTAAATGAAATTCCTTTGAATCTCATAAATAATCTCAACGAGGAAATAAAACTAAAAAACATCAAAAGCTTTGCTGAGCGTTTTAACTCGACATCTAAACCTACAGCTTCCTCTGTGAAACCTCAGAAGCCCAAGGTCGAGCACGATATTTTCAACGTGGGAGATACTGTTATCCATTCTATTTTCGGAGAGGGACTTGTAACTCTCAAAAAGCCTATGGGCGGAGATACACTCTACGAGGTAGCCTTTGAAAGTGTCGGAACTAAAAAGCTTATGGGAACTTATGCACGTATGAAAAAGAAGTGAAATATACCGCCTTTTATAAAGGCGGTATATTCAGCCTGTCGAAAAAAGCCCATCTCAATATAGTGAGATGGGCTTTTGGAATGTAAAAATGTTTTTTAAGAAGTGAAATAAAGAATAAAGCGAAGGAG
>JAZNYT010000081.1:0-26983 GCA_045594565.1 Eubacteriales bacterium | reverse complement strand
ATAGTTTTCGTGGGGATATAAAGGGGAGTGCTTTTATGAAAAGCACTCCCCTTTAATTATAATAAATCTTAAATTACTTACCGAGAATTGCGAGGTATCTTGAGTATGCGTCGTCAAAGCTTTGAGTGCCTTCGGGCTCATAGCACTTGATTTCAAAGGAGTTCTTAACAACCTCACGTGCCTCGTGGATATCCTTTATCTCACCGAGAGCCATCGCCTGAACGAGAATGTTACCAATAGCAGTAGCCTCAACGGGACCTGCATATACAGGCTTACCGCAAGCGTTAGCTGCAAGCTGACAGAGAGGCGCTTCCTTTGTACCGCCACCAACAATGTTGATGTAAGGAACCTTCTTGCCGCTTATCTCTTCTATCTTTTCAACTACGTGACGGTAGGTCATGGCGAGAGAATCGAAGATACAACGAACTATCTCGCCCTTTGTCTCGGGCACGTGCTGACCTGTTCTGCGACAGAATTCGCGGATTCTTCCGGGCTCGTCACCTGGAGGCGCAAACTCGGGCGCATCGGGGTCGATGAAGCACTGGAGAGGCTTGGACGCCATCGCCATATTTGAAAGCTCGTCGTAGGTGGTCTTTTCACCCTCGCGCTCCCACTGACGCTTGGACTCCTGCTCAAGCCAAAGTCCCATAATGTTCTTGAGAAGTCTTATTGTCTTACCGTAGCCGCCTTCGTTTGTGAAGTTGTACTTGGTGGTAATATCGTTGATAACAGGCTCCTTCGCCTCACATCCCATAAGAGACCACGTACCGCTTGAAATGTAAACGAAATTATCGTGGTCAGCGGGAACGCTCACAACGGCAGATGCAGTATCGTGTGCGGTTACGTTTATAACCTTAGCGTTAAGTGCGCCAATCTCATCTGTAATTGCAGGAAGAAGGTCGCCAAGTACAGAACCGGGCATAACGATATCCTGAAGAAGATGTGTGGGCATATCGAACCTACGGAGAAGGTCGAAGTCCCAGTTACGCTCCTTTGCGTTGAGCATCTGAGAAGTGGAGGCAATAGTATATTCGCTCTTTGCAATACCTGTGAGGAAGTAGTTAAGAAGGTCGGGAGTAAAGAGCATCTTGTCCGCCTTTTCCAAAATCCAAGGATCCGCAGAAAGCTTTGTAGCAAGGAGCTGGAAAAGGGTGTTAAAGTTCATAAACTGGTTACCCGTGGTTTTGTAAATCTCGTCGGCGGGAACTATCTTGAACGCCTTTTCGAGAATACCCTGTGTACGGGTATCACGGTAGTTATAGGGATTCTGCATAAGCTGTCCCGATTTATCGAGAAATCCTACGTCAACTCCCCAGGTATCAATACCAACGGATGCAATATCACGGTCATCGGATACGGCACATTTACCGAGAGCAAGCTTAATTTCGTGGAATATTCTCATAATATCCCATCTGAACGAACCGTTAATAAGAACTGGCTCGTTGGGGAAACGATGGTTTTCTCTGAGATAAAGCTTGTTTCCGTCAAAGGAGCCTACTATACCTCTACCGCTCGACGCGCCAAGGTCAATGGCAAGCATTTTAAGCATTTTTAATGACACCTCTTTATTTTGATTATTATACTAATTATACGATTATAACCTCTTTTTGTCAATCATCAACTTCTATTTTTTAGCAGTTTTTACAAAGTTACGAAATTTAGTAATTTCACATTGACTAAATTACGCAAATATGGTATTATAAATACGCCCCCCCAAAAAATAAAAAGGAGAAGAAAAATAAAAGTTGAAAGGCGTGAGAAAAAATGAGAATTGACGTGTACCTTGCCTTATATGAGGATTACAGAAAGAGCGTCGTGAATATGGCGAAGATAATTGATAGGATAGAGGCAGGATGGAATGAAGCAGAAACGCTTTTAACACAGAACAAAAACGAAAATCTACTGCTACTTGAAGGCAAAGAGGCTGGAGCGGAGAGTCTTCGATGCCTTTTTGAGAAGAAGAAAAGAATACTAGGCAGAGCCACCGCAAGGCTTAAACGGGCTATGATGAGAATGACGAATGCGAGTGAGGTGGAGTATCTGACCTGCAAATATTTTTACGGAATGAGCAATTCGTTTATCGCAGGTAATATGACCTTCAGCGAAAGGCAGATATACAGACTGTCAAAAAGCGCAAAGGAGCATCTCCTCGAAAAGCTTCTTGAAGAAATGCCGAGGGTGCGGAGAATGAGAAAATGCCGTTATTACGTAAGAAAGGAGGCGAGCCGTAAAAGAAGGTACAGAAAATATGCATACGGTGAAAAACATAATTGACAAAGTAAAGCTTTTGTGATAAACTCGGTTTAAGCCGAAGG
Organism: Eubacteriales bacterium; assembly: GCA_045594565.1. GTDB lineage: Bacteria > Bacillota > Clostridia > Oscillospirales > SIG627 > RGIG6353. The sequence continues at coordinate 24,668 of JAZNYT010000081.1, read as the reverse complement.
GAGTCGAACCCTTATCGGTTTCACAGGGAGATTTTGCCCCTACCATCGTTACATTCCCTTGTAATACAGAAGTATAACTGCGGGAAATGTGCCTTGTCAGGAACAAAATTTCCCGTGTGAAACTTCCCTCGAACCGAGGGAAGATGATTTTTGAGGATAAATTTTTCTGCGAAACGCAGGAATACTTTATGTATTACAAGTGACAAAGGAAAATTTAGACCAAAAAGGACTTTTCTCGGCGACAAGGGTTCAACTCCCTTCGGCTTAAAACGTCAGACACGAAAAAGAAGCATCTTGAAAGCCTTACGTTGTTTATCGCGTCATCGTCCTTTACGGGCGTATCATCTATTGGATTTATTCCGTTTGCAAGCTTATCTATAAAGGATTTTGCATATTCTATCTTTTCAAGTTCAGTCATATTTTACCTCCGATTTTGCTATTTTTTTTATTGTACTTTCTTTTCTTTTGTTTGTCAATAAAAGCGTTACGTATTTTGCTTCTTTATATTCTCGCGGAGGAAGGATGCAAATCTTGCGGCGTTGCCGACGGCGTCTTTTTTGTAATACATACATACGGTCTGGCTGTATTTAAAATCGGTTACGTTCAAAGGAACAAGCGTTATATTTCCGTCAACTCTTGTTGCAAATTGACCCGTTACCCCAATGGCGATACCCGAAGAAATGATTCTTCTGAAACAAGCAGAGTCGTTTACCTGCGCTACTATATTCGGAGAAAACCCTGCGTTTTTACATGCGCTTGTGAAAATTTTTCCATAGTTTCCCTGTTGGCTCATAAGTACGAAGGACATCTGCGACATCTCTTTTAAAGTAAATTTGCGATTGCAAAGATTACTGTCAGAGGGGACGTAACAGTATATCTGCTGACTGACAAGAGGGTGCGAATCGTAGCCCGTGTATCTGTCGCTTTTAAAATCGATAATAATATCAAAATCGTCGATAGGTGTCTCGTCAAAGTCTGCTACCAGCTTGAAGCGCGTTTGAGTGAACTTCTTTTTGTACTCAATGACTTGTTCGGTAATCATTGTACGGATGGCTTTTACAAGTATCTTAATTTCCTTGTGATCATCGATTGTGCCTGATACGGCATCCAGCATATAATCCATCTCGCTGAATATCTTCTTTAACGATTCGAGCATTATTATTCCTCGGTCGTTTAAGATAATACGGTTGGGAGTACGGTCAAAGAGCTTGCAGCCAAGCTCCTCTTCCAGTCTACGAATAGATGCCGAAACGGAAGTAGAAGGCACACCGTATTTTTCGGCTGTTTTGGAAATGCTGAGACTGCTTGCACTATCATAATAATATCTAAGCTGTAGAAGATCCATAAAAATCACCTCATTACTATATTAGCACATCTTTTGAGTTATAGCAAGACCATCAAAACTGATTTTTTACAAAACGTAAATTCTCGCTTATAATACAGATATAGGAGAGATTTATGAATATTGAAAATATTTTTAGTACAATAGTATTTAATACCGAGAAATATCTGGACTTTTTATGCAAAATCTGTGAGTTTGAAGCAAGGGCAGAGGACAAGCAGACCCTTGACGCGATGTCAGACTTTATTACGGCTTTTGCAAAAGACGAAGGATTAAAGGTAACTCGGACAAAAATGGAGCTTTGCGGTGATTTTCTTTCGATAGATTTGAACGAAGGCGCCGAAAAAGGCTGTGTTTTTTTGGCTCATACTGATACCGTTCATGAGAAAGGCGCTTTCGGTACAAATGTCGTAACACGTTTAAATGACAGAATTATAGCTCCCGGTGCTATTGATTGCAAGGGTGGGATTGCCATAGCCTTACTGGCGATGAAGGCGCTTAAGACGGAAGGCTATGCTAAACACGTTCGCCTTCTTCTCACCTCCGATGAGGAGGTGTCAAACGTTCTCGGCGGTGAAGAAGAGCTTGATTATTTGAAAAATAACTGTATCGGTTTCCCTTACGCTATTAACTGTGAAACCTCCGAGAAGGATGAAGTGGTGATTTCCAGAAAAGGAATACTAAAGTGCCGTATGGACATAAAAGGCGTGGGCGGACATTCGGGAATTCACTATTTTGAAAGCAAAAACGCCATTCTTGAAGCGGCGCACAAGATAGTTGCGCTGGAAAGCAAAAGCGTTCCGGGGGGCATTACGTATAGCTGCAACGTTATACAAAGCGGTACTGTTGCAAATATTATTCCCGATAGGTGCTCTGTGACGATAGATGTGCGCATGCCGAAGTCCTCGGATATGGAGATAGCTGAAAAGACTCTTTCGAAGATTACCGAAACAAGCTTTATCGGGGGTACCTCTGCCACTCTTGTCACCATCGGCAAAAGACCGCCGATGGAAAGAAACAGAGCAACGGATGTGCTTTTCAATAAGCTTTTGGACGTTTGCGGTAAATACGGATTTGGAACTCTTACCCCCGTAGAATCGGGTGGAGGCTCCGATTCCTGCTACACCTACAAGGCGGGGGTTGCTTCAATCTGCGGAATGGGTGCCTGCGGTGAGCTGTGTCACACAAACAAGGAATACGTGCTGACGGAATCGGTTCCGCTGAGAGCCAAAATTCTTGCCGCCTTTTTGGGAGAGCAAGCTTAGAAAGATAGAAAATAAGCGGAGCGAGATGCTCCGCTTATCTTATTTGCCGTAATTTTTAAGCTCCCTCGGAGTACAGTGAAAATGCTTTTTAACCACTCTTGCAAAGTATTTAGAATCGGAAAAACCGCTTTTTTCCGCCGACTCCTCTATTCCGATACCACAGGAAATAAGGTTTCTTGCGTATTCAAGGCGGAGCTTCGTTATGTATTCGTTAGGTGTTTTTTTGTAGTATTCTTTAAAGAAGGACCGCAGGGCAGTTCCGCTTATGCCTGCATTCTTGCAGATTTCTTCTACGGAAAGAGAGGGAGAGGTGTAGCTTGAGTGAATGAAGGACACCGCCTTCAAAAACCAGGAAGGAGCGTGGTTTTCGGTTTCGTTTTCCGAGAGCTTTCCCAAAATGTGAAAGAGCTTTGATTTTACAAAAAACTCGAAGCCGGGCACCTTATTTTGCCAAAGAATATTTGCCGACACGAAGGAGCCGTGTATCTCCTCGTCGTAAGAAAAGGAAAACACCTCGGGCAGAGAGTCTCTTTTTTCTGTTATGAAATGAATAACTATCATTTCGGTATCCGTATATTTTGCAGAATAAGGAATGCCCTGAGGAATATAAAGAACGTCGTTGGTATTCACAAAGAAGGCTTTGCCTCCCGATTCAATCTCAACCTCTCCCTTTATTCTGAAGGACAGAGAGGAGTAGTCTCTCGGCTTAACATCAAATGTGCCGCCGCACCATTCCATATGCTCCACACCTATGATTCGCATCACGGAGTTATCTTGGCTTAAAATCATTTTATCCACCTCTGCTCCATTATATCACGTTATACCGATAAAATCAATGTTGAAAAGTCCACTTTTTTTGCTAAAATGTGAGTTTTAACAAGAATTCTTATGAAATATAATTAAAGAAAAAATGTCGGAGGAAAAAATGATGAAGGATTTGAAAAAGAAGATAGAGGAATTTGCAAAGGCTGACGGCGTAGACCTTATCGGCTTTGCTGATAAATCACGATTTGATGGACTTTCGGAAAGGCAGAACCCCTTTTCGATTTTTCCTGAAGCAAAAACGGTTATACTTATCGGTAAGCGTATTTGCCGAGGCTCCCTTCGCGGAGTGGAGGAGGGCACCAATTTCGGTGACTACGCCCTCTTCGGAAAGAACTGGCTGGAAGACGAATTTATTGCGCTGTCGGCATATAACCTTACAAATTACATAGAGGAGAACGGCTATGAAGCAGTTCCCGTTTTCCCGAATCCATCTGACCTTGAGCCTACAGGCGTGCCTGTTGCAGAGGGAAGACCTGCCCCCAACGTATACCCCGACTTCGATTATGCGGCAGTTGCTTGCGGACTTTGTACCATTTCCTACAACAGAATAGTGTTCTCGAAGGAATTTGGCTCTCGTCAGAGATTCCATATGATACTCACCGACGCAGAGCTTGAAAGTACACCTCTTATTGAAGAAAACGTTTGTAACTCTTGTAAAAAATGTGCCGACGCTTGTCCTCTCGGTGCTATCAGCAAGACCGAAAGTGAAGAAATCGAGATTTGCGGCAAAAAATTTACAGTGGGCAAAATCGATTATGAAAAGTGTAGAAGGTGCGAAAACGGCGCAATTATAAACCGTTTTTCTCCTACCTCCGCACCCGACAGAATTGCGGCTCTTTGTAACCGCACCTGTATGTGCGGTCTTGAAGAAAGAAACGCTTTGTCTAAAGCCTTCAAGAATCCTTTCCGTACGGGAGAGGCGTGGGCAATCGGTGCAGACAAAAGTATAACCGACCGCTCCGATGAACAGGCGAACGTCCTTGGCGGTGCCTTCTCAAAAAGCGGAAAGAGAGGTCACTGATAATGAAGCTGACCTCCGAAATACTTAAAGCGAAGGCGAAGGAGCTTGGTATCGACTGTATCGCTATCGGCAATATCGAGCGCTTTAAGAACGCTCCTGTCCTTATGAGCCCTATAACTTACTTTCCTAATGCAAAATCGGTTATCGCTATAGCGATGCCTATTCCCAGAGGTGCCAACCGAGGCATCGAGGAAGGCACACACTGGCATAACTATACTTTCTATACCTACAATAAGCTCAACACTCTTTTTCGTCCTAAAAAGACATACGAGCTGTCTGCCTTCATTGAGGACTGCGGATATGAGGCTGTAGCTCATTATCCTGCCGTGCCCGAAGGTAATGGCACTACCAAAAAGCCCGTTGCCGAGGGAAAGGTACCTCCCGACGTTGTTTGCAGTATCCGTGTAATTGCGGCAGGCTGCGGCCTTGGTGAGATTGGATGGTCAAAGGTCTTTCTTACCAAAAAATACGGTCCCCGTGTAAGACTCGGACTTATCTTCACAGATGCCGAGCTTGAGCCCGACCCTATTCTCGATACCGGAACTCTCTGCACTCATTGCGGTGCCTGTGCGAGAAGCTGTCCCGGCGGTGCGATTCCCGACCCCAAGGACAAGGATAAAAGAATCACTGTAGACTTCGGTGAAAAGCAGATATGGTTCGGTGACGTTCAGATGGGAAGATGTACCCTTTCACACCACGGAATGAACAACGAATGCTCACCCTTCCTGAAAAAAGAATTTCCCAATATGGCATTCGACGTTCGTAATTCACAGATGACTGAAGAGGAAGCTTATATTTTCACCTATGCCATCGCAGGTGCGAAGTGGGGAAGAAAGCCCGGAAACCATGCGGTAATGGACTATTATAATCAGATAATAGATCATACGGGATATTTTTCAATTTGCGGTGCAAAGGGATGCATCAGAGCCTGCAACGCAGTCCTTGAAAAATCGGGACGAATTGAGGAGACCTTCAAGAATCCTTATTTCAAGAAGAAGTCGTGGGCATTGCCCCTTCATCCCGACAAGGCACCTGTGGGAGTAAACCCCTACCGTGAGGAATTCCTCGATAAGAACTATCCCGGTATCCGTAAGAACGAATACGAGTGCCCCACGGCAAAAAAAGAAGATAAATAATAAAAAAGTCGCCTTCGGCAACCGATGTTCGCTAATGCTCACGATTTTTATAGGTAGACTTTATTTGTTACATGCAACCCAGATGCAATTTCCTATGTAATAAAAAAGCGGAGTGAATTCAATTTGTGAATTCACTCCGTCTTTGATTTTAAAAAGCTTTTTATATCTTATCGGTAACTGCCTTTGCAAGCTTTGTGATTTTTGCATAGTCCTTGTTTTTGAGCGCATCCTTGTTGAGCACAGAGGACGCCATTCCTACACCTACTACACCGAGTGAGAGGATTTCTTCCACGTTTTCTGCAGTAACACCGCCGAAACAAACCATAGGAATATGGCTCAAGGGAACCTTTATCTCTTTTATTACCTTAAGGTCAACAATAGAAGAGGGGAAGAGTTTAACAAGGTCAGCGCCGAGCTTATACGCTCTTGACATTTCGGTAGGAGTAGCACAACCGGGCATCGAAATGAGCCCTGCCTTCTTGGTAGCTGCAATAACGTCTTCCTCCATAGTGGGAGAAACGATTATTTCTGCGCCTGCATCTTTGGCAATCTCGAATTGCTCCATAGTAATAACGGTTCCTGCACCAACGTGCATTTTATCGCCCAGAGCTTCCTTTACAAGCTTTATTTTTCTTGCCGTTTCGGGGAAGGAGTCGGGATTCGACTGGTTGAAGGGCACCTCCATAAAGCGTATACCGCCATCGTAAAGCGCCGTTGCTACCTTTACCATTTCTTCTTCTGCAATTCCTCTGCAGACTACTATCACTTTCTTTTCATAAAACTCTTTTATAAATTCGTTCATTGTTGTTATATCTCCTTTAAGGCTTTTATAATAATTTCCGTTGCAATATCCGCGGTTCTTCTTTCTGCCTCACCGCTTCTTGAAGCGATGTGAGGGGTGAGGAAGAAGTTATCGAGTGCCATCAATGGCTCATTTTCTTTCGGAGGCTCACTTGTGAACACGTCGAAATATGCCGCCTTTATAATGCCGTCGGACAATGCGGTATATAAATCCGCTTCGTTTACGATACCGCCTCTGGAGGTGTTTATAAGCACCGCAGAAGACTTCATAAGTCGAAGCTCATTTATAGAAACTATGTTTTCCGTCTCACTGTTCAGGGGAATATGTAAGGACACAAAATCGGATTTTTTCAGAATCTCCTCAAAGGTCGCTGACTCCACCTCTGCATTCTCATCTATTCCGAAAGCATCGTAGGCAAGTACGTTCATACCAAGTCCCTTTGCCATTTTTGCCACTTCCTTGCCGATGGCACCGAATCCGATGATACCTATAGTCTTTCCGAGAATTTCATATCCCGTAAGCTTTGCCCATTCACCTGATTTTGTACTGCGAAGACTCTGATATAAATTCTTTGAATCTGCAATAACGAAGCTTATTGCGGTCTCCGCAACGCTTCTGGAGTTGGAGCCTACCGTTCTTCCGACGTAAATACCCCTTTCCTTGCAGTATTCAACGTCGATGTTGTCGGTACCGACTCCGAATTTAACGACTGCCTTTACCTTTGGATGTGAATCCAGAAAAGCCTTATCAACTATTTCAACGCCTACGATAATTCCGTCGGCATCTGCGGTCTTTTCATAAAATTCCTCTTTTGTATAAGCGTTGCCTGTGGAGTTGTATTCTACGGTAAAGCCTGCATCCTCGAATACCTTAACGTTATGGACACCGCATTTTGCAAAACCTCTCGGTGTTATGACTATTTTCATAAAAGTACATCTCCTTTCTTGACACACTTTAATTTTAGTGCTAAAATATCCTCAAGTAAATAGGTAATCTTGCCAAAAATATTAGAAAAATTGCGGTGAATTGATGATTTATAATGCTTATGCCGAAAAAGCAGATGAAAAACTTGATTTGCAAATTGTAAGTTGTGGTCATATCTTTGCAAAGCAGGGGAGAGAGATATATCGTCCCGATGGCAGACAGGACTGGCTTCTCTTCTATATTGTAAGCGAAAGCGAGACCTTTTTCCTCGACGGCACCGAGGTGGGTCACGAGGGGTCTTTTATTATCTTCGCCCCGAACGAAAAGCAACACCACGCTTATCTCGGAAGCAAAACTGCGGAGTTTTATTACGTTCATTTTCAGTGTGAAGGCCTTCCGGAAAGCGTCGCGCTCGACACCTCTGTTCTTTACCATACCCGTTTCAGTCGTCACGTATGCGACGTTTTTGCCGAGCTTATCGACGAGATCTTTTCAAAGCTCCCTCTCTATCAGGCACTTTGCTCCTATAAGCTCCTCTATATTTTAACCCTTCTTAAAAGAGAGGTGCTTCAAAGTACAAACCCCGACAGAGAAAACTATAACAGAGTAGCGTTCGTAGTTCAGGATATGAACAAAAATTATAATAAAGATTGTACTCTCAACGACTATGCGAAAATGTGCAATATGAGCAAATTTCACTTCATCAGAACCTTTGAGAAAATCGTAGGATGTACCCCGATAGATTACCGTAACAATATACGGCTTCAGCATGCAGCCGACCTGCTTTCAGAAGAAAAGCTGTCGGTGGAGGAAATAAGCAGAATAGTCGGCTTTTCATCCGCCTCCTATTTCAGCTCTGCCTTCAAAAAAGAGTACGGAGTTTCTCCCAAAAAATTCAAGAAAGGATAGGCTTGAAAGCCTATCCTTCTTTATCTAAACAGTCTTTCCCAGTCGAACAATTCACCCGGATCGGTTTTCACTTCCTTGTATTCCTCGTGCCCTATTATATGCTCTCTGTCAAAAGGCAGAGAGTTTCTCTTGCAAATATCCTCAAGAAGCGGAATGAGCGCTTCGTATTGAGCATCGGTAAAGCCTATAAGGCTATTATCTATTTCGTAATACTCACTCTTTGTAAAATAGGGCGACATATCCTTCTCTGAGCCTACCGCAACGATTTCTATTCCGATAGAGTATCTGTTCATAGCGTCGGTGAGCTTTTCTATTCCATTGTAGCTCCCTTTTCCCGCATGCCAGGCACATCGGTTTTCGGGAATATAGCAGGTGATTTCACCGTCTCTTGCGATTATGTAATTTATACTCACCTTCGATTCCTCGAATATCCCTCTGATGCGTTCCATATCATACGGATTGCTTTTATCAAGAACAACGGCACTTGTGAAATGAAGCATTATATATTCGGGAGTGTATTCTCTTTCCCATGAGTATTCATCCAAGGGTAGCAGAAAATCCTCCTTTGCAAGAGATGACACCGCATCCTCTTCTATTTTGCAGATAGTTTCTGCCGTTGCCTCTTCTTTTATTAACTCTTTCTTGCCTTCCTCTGTGTTCTTTGCACATGAAAACAGGAACGCCGCACAAAAGATTAACGTTAAAAAAATGATTTTTTTCATAATTATTTCCTGTTCTTTTCAATCACAAAAAATATAGGAGGACAACCCTTGCGGTTGATAAAGGATTGCATTATAACGGTGTACCTCATCTGGTCAAGTCCTTCAAGATAGTTCATTAAGGCATCTCTTTCTTCAAATCCCGTATCCCCTCCGTAGTAGGAGCATACAGTGACAAATCCCTCGGGGTCAATAATATCAAGAGCCGCATCAATGGCTTTTACCGTGGTTTCGGGGTGAGAAAATACCTTGTGGTCAGAGCCGGGGAGAAATCCCAGGTTGAATACTACTCCGTGAGCGGACTCGACGTAGTCCTTCATTTTGTGATGGCTATCATGAACGAGAACGGCATTATTTATTTCATTTTCACGAAGAAGCACTTCCGCTTGGTCAAGGGCTTCCTTTTGCACGTCAAAAGCGAAAACGCGTCCCGTTTCTCCCACAAGCCTTGAAAGAAGGAGAGTGTCTCTGCCTTTTCCTGCGGTGGCATCGATTACAGTATCTCCCGCCCTCACGTTTTCTTTCATATATTCGTGGGACAGCTTTAATGCATTTTTGTCAAAATATGTCATTTTTTAATCCTCTTTCTTCTCTTTAATTTTATCATTTTATCTTGGTTTGTCAACTAAATGTTAATTTTTTTCTTCATACACTTTTTCTCTTGACTGGAAGGGGTGTTTTTTTGTAAAATATAATTAGATTCTAAGCGAAGGAGAAACCAATGAAAAAAGCTTTAGCAATATTACTTGCCGCAACTCTTGCATTTTCAAATATCGCTTCTGCAACAAGCGTTATTTTTTCTATATCACATAAAATTTCCCACGGTCTTACCTTTGAGGAAAGTACCTGCAAGACTGATGACGGAAAAGACAACCATACATACACCTTTAAATATATTCCCGGTCAGAGCACGTTCCCCGTGGTGGCGTGGGGAGAAAGCCAGAAATCAAGAAAAACGCTGACAAAGATAGCCTCCCTTTACGGCGAAAACGTGGTGGCGGGTATAAATGCCGACTTTTTCAGCTTTCAGACGGGAATTCCTCTTGGATGCCTTGTGAGTGACGGCAGGTTTTTATCATCTCCGGTAAACAATAATGCCCTTGCGGTATTCGAGGACGGCTCTCTTTATATCGGCACTCCCGATATAAAGTCAACTATTACCGTTGACGGCGAGGAGTTCAACGTTTACTACAACAAATATCCTACTGTGTACTCCCTTTACTTAATGGACAGTACTTATTTTGCATCAACCGCATCAGAATTTTCCTGTCTCGAATTAGTACTGAAGCCTGTGGATACGGAGATAAAGGTGAATTCCACCGCTAAATGTACCGTAATGAACGTTCATCCCAGCACCTCTGACACCCAAATTTCCAAGGACTGCTTCGTGTTGTCCGTCCCGGAAAGCCACGCGGCGTATCCGCTTCTCTCGGGACTTCATATAGGAGAGATGGTGGAGCTTAACGTTACGGGCTCTGAAATATGGGAAAAGGCGGTGCACGTTATAGGCGGCGGTGATATTATAGTCAGCGAGGGCGTATATATTCCCGAGACCGCCGACGAATACAGCGATAAGGTGAGGTATGCCAGAACGGCTGTTGGAATTTGTCCCGACGGAAGTGGAATCTTCTTTGCGGTAAACGGCAAAAAAGAGAATTTCAGCGCAGGTATGTCTTACGAGGAGCTTGCGAATACAATGATTGAAATGGGGTGCGAAACAGTACTCAATCTGGACGGAGGAGGCTCCACCACCGTGGGAGTAAAATATTCTCACGACGGAAATATTCAGGTCGTAAACTATCCCACCGACGGCTACCCCAGAGGTGTTGCAAATGCAATCCTGTTTCTCAATACGGGAGAATCCGACGGCGTGGCGGTCAATGCCGAGCTTTTTCCAAATCTCCACTTTGTGTTGCCAAATTCCGAGGCGGAAATTGAGGAGGTATTCTTTGATTCATCTATGATTCCCACCGAAGAAACCACACCCCTGAACACCGAATATTTCTCGGAAAACGAAAGCGTATCCTTTAGCGACGGAAGGATTTTTGTGGGCGACACCGAAGCCTCCGAAATAAAGGTGTCTGCAAAATATACCTTTGAGGACGAAAATACGCTTACTGCAGAAAAAAGCTTTTACCTGCCTTCTGCTCTTGATAGCCTTTCGCTGAACGTGGTAAAACCTGTCCTTGATGCCTTCGGTAAAACCACCCTTTCAACCTTTGCGGAATACTACGGCTTTGAGGTGGCGAGCGCCATTGGTGCTTTTAATTGGCGATTTGAGGAAAACAACGCCGAGGAGCTTTCCGAGGGTGAGCTTGCAAAATGTGACAGAGCAAGATTTCTTTCTGACGGTACACTGGAAATACTAACGGACGAAATATTTACCTCCGTTACTCTTGTTGCAGATTATCGGGGTGTCGAAGCGAAAGCCGAGATTTTCGTTGGCTACCGAGATTTTGTGCTTGACGATTTTGAAGCCCTTGAAGAGTCGGAGGAAAAAACACCTGAAAACAATACCGCCTTTTACTTTGAGGGCGGATTTAAGAGCGACACTGCCGCATATCTTAAAAACGGCATTGCAATGTACGAAACGCCCTTGAAGGTTGAATATTATCCGAAAAAGGTCAGCCTTATGTATAAGGGCAAGTACACCTCCCCTGCGGCACTTCTTGTAATCGGTCCCGACGGTGAAAAGATGGCGGTGCCTTATGCCGTTAAAAACGATTATTCCGAAATCACCGGCTGGAGTGAGCTTGAGGCGGTTTTACCCACCGATATGAACGGAACCGTGTATATAGCATCCCCCTTTGCATCTCCCTTTGAGGAGACTGCGATAATCGATACGCTTACCGTTTCCTACGGATTTACCGAGCCTGTTTTCGACGATACTGAGGATAGCTGGGCGAAGGATTATATAGCGAGTATCTACAGTATGGGGCTCATATCGGGCTACGAAGAGGAGGACAAGACTCTTTTTGACCCCAACCGCAACATAACGAGAGCAGAGTTTGCAAAGCTTGTAGCACTCTTCAATAATTATGTCACGGGAGAAGGAGATATAGGCTATTTCAACGATGCAGATAATATTCCCGAATGGGCGGCACCATATATTTCGGCGGTTGCCGAAAACGGCGTTATGAACGGCAGGGCAGAGGGAGACGGAACTCTTACCTTTGCACCGAGTGACTCTATAACGCGAACCGAGACAATGATAGTAATTTCAAGACTCATAGAAAGCACAAGCGATATCGAGCTCGACTTCAATGACAAATCATCGGTTCCGACCTGGGCGGAGGAGGGAGTTAAGAAGGTCGTTTCAAGCGGAATAATAACGGGCTATGATGACAACACCTTAAGACCCGACAACAATATAACGCGAGCTGAGGTTGCGGTTGTTTTTTCAAGACTGTTTAACTACGTATACAGAACAAAATAGCGCAAAAGGACATTTTTGCTTGACTTTAAAAAAGTCGGATGATATACTCTATTTGATATTAAATTTATGAGGAGAAATACTTATGCATCGTTATTCTATAATGCCCCTTGATACGTTACATATCGAAGAAATTTGTCAGGATATAAAGGAACAGTATGAAACGGGAGTTGCCGATATGGCACTGTTTATGTTTACACTCGTTCCCGAAGGAACTCCCGTTATCCCCAAGGCATCGCAGCAGGTAGAAAAATACGAAAAATTTCGTGACCGCCTCGGTGAGCTGGGACTTGAGTGCGGAATACTTGTTCAATGTACTATAGGACACGGCGCCGTTCTTTCGGCAAGACCACCTTTTCAGCACTACGTAGGTCTTCTCGGCGCGGAGAATAGCGATTACAACGATTCTTGGACCACCTGCCCCTACGACAAGGGATTTCAGGATTATATGCGCGATTCCTTTGAGATACTTGCAAAGGCGGAGCCTGCGGTAATAATGGTAGACGACGACTTTCGTCTTATTCAGCGTTATGCTCTCGGCTGCACTTGCCCCGAGCACATGAAGGCGATAGAGAAGCTCAACGGAGCCCCGATAGAGCGAAAGAGAATACTCGAAGCGGTACGCGGTAAGAGTGACGAGGACAAGCGCATTACCGATATATACGTAAAGACACAGGTGGACTCTCTTCTTGAAGGTGCCAGAGCTATGAGAGAGGGTATTGATAGAGTAAATAAGAAGCTTCAAGGACTTTACTGCACCTGCGGAATTTCCGCAGAGGGCGCGGCGGATATCGCAAAGATTCTTGCCGGCGAGGGTAATCCGTCCATTGTCAGAGTAAATAACGGTAACTATTCTCCCAAGGGTGCAAGAGACCTTACTTGGGCGTTTCAGCGTGCAGCTATAGAGGTTACTGTCATGGAATCTCAGGGTGGCGTTGATTATTATCTTGCAGAGACCGATACCTGCCCTCAGAACAGATACAGTACAGGCGCACAGTCACTCCACTCTCACTATACAGGTACTATCCTTGAAGGAATAAGCGGTGCAAAGCATTGGATAACACAGCTTAACGAATACGTGCCTCAAGGCGGTAAGGCTTACAGAAAGATTCTTGCAAAAAACGCAAGGTTTTATGATAAGCTTTCCGAAATCGTTCCCACTCTCAAGTGGCTCGGTTGTCGTGCCCCTCTCTCCACAACACCCGATTATTGCTTCCACGGAATTGATAATTCCTCCGCCGCAAACGAATGGGTGAAGTGTGTTCTTGAAAGACTCGGATTTCCCGTTTACTTTTCTGCCAAACAAGGCGGAGCCGCTTTCCTTGAAGGCGATAGCATAGAAAACTTCAGCGACGATGAGCTTCGCGAGCTTCTTTCGGGAGTGCTTGTCCTTGACGGCTACGCCGCAAGAAACGTTCAAGAAAGAGGTCTCGGTGAATATCTCGGCGTCACCGTTCGTGAATGGGAGGGCGCAAATCCCTCTGTCGAAGTTATACTGGAAAACGGTAAAAAGGTTCGTAAGCAAAAAGCTTTGCTTGAGCTTGTTCCACACACGGGAGCAGAGCCTCAGTCTATGGTGTATAACGTGCCCGACGGAAAAACAAGAGTAGCACTTTTCCCGGGCAGTGTAGTTTATGAAAACGAGCTTGGCGGTAAGATACTTACATTTGCAGGTATGGCAAAGGCTAAATTCGTATATTACGAGGGCTTTGCATTCCTTGAGCTGATAAGAAAGGAATTTTTTGTAAGCTTCCTCAAGGAAACGGGTAACCTTCCCGTATACTATCCCGATGACGCAGAGGTATACCTAAAGGTGGCAGAAGCACCGAACGATGAGCTTTTCGTTGCCTTCTTCAACATCGGACTCGACCCCATCGAGAATATTGTTCTCAATACCGATAAGGATATAAAGGCAATAGAGATGCTTGACTCCGACGGTGAGAGAAAGCCCGTTGCCTTCACAAGAGATGGAGAGACTCTCACACTCGACCTTCCCGCATATACTCTCAACCCTGTAATACTCTTCTTGAAGTGAGAGGTTAAATTTCTATACGATTTAGGTTGACAAATTCGTTTTATTGTTATAAAATGGTAAAGTAGACTATAGGGAGTAGTTAGCGCTAAATGGCGCGTCAAGTCAACACTGACACGGCGAGAAATCGCTTGGCTTGAATTAAAAGACGAGACTATATGTAAGAATTGCTTACGTATATTCTCGTCTTTTTTGTGTATTCTTTATTAGTACAGAAAGGAAGAAAAAGTATGAAACACTATCTTGAAGAAAAAGAAGCGGTTTTGTTAGAGCTCTCGTCCTCCGAAAGTACAGGACTTTCTGAAAACGAAGCGGCAGCCCGTCTGGAAAAAAACGGCAAAAACAAGCTTATTGAGGGTAAGAAGAAAACTCTCCTTCAAAGACTTATCGCACAGATTATAGACCCTATGGTGCTTGTGCTTATCGGTGCGGCTATAGTGTCGCTTATCACCGCACTAATCGAGGGGGAAGCTCCTACCGACGTATTCATCATCCTTGCGGTCGTTGTACTTAATACCGTACTGGGTGTAGTTCAGGAGAGCAAGGCAGAAAAAGCCATTGATGCTCTAAAGGAAATGGCTGCGGCAACCTCCAAGGTTATTCGTGGCGGAAAGCACTTGGTTGTTAAGAGTGAGGAGCTTGTAGTTGGCGATGTCGTAATTCTCGAAGCAGGTGATGCAGTACCCGCAGACGGAAGAATACTTGAATCTGCAAGCCTTAAAATAGAGGAGGCGGCGCTTACAGGTGAGTCTGTACCCTCCGATAAGGTAGACCACGTTCTCACATCGGCAGAAAACGGAGACGTTTCTCTCGGTGACAGAAAGAATATGTGTTATATGGGTAGCGTTGTTGTTTACGGCAGAGGTTTGGTGGTAGTAACCGCTACCGGTATGGACACCGAAATGGGTAAGATTGCAACCGCCATAACCGAGGCTGAGGAAGGAGAAACACCTCTCCAGAAGCGTCTTTCTCAACTCAGCGCACTCCTTACCAAGCTTGTCCTCGGTATATGTGTATTTATGTTCGCATTCACTCTTATCCGAAACGGAAGATTTGACCTTCATACGACTCTTGATACCTTTATGCTTGCAGTAAGCCTTGCAGTTGCCGCAATTCCCGAAGGACTTGCCGCAGTTGTAACTATAGTTCTTTCTATGGGCGTTACCAAGATGTCAAAGCAGAAGGCTATTATCCGCCGTCTTACCGCCGTTGAAACACTTGGCTGTACCCAGATAATATGTTCTGATAAGACAGGTACTCTCACACAGAATAAAATGACAGTAGTTGACTTCTCGGGGGATAACGAAAAATTTCTTGCAACGGGAATGTCGCTTTGCTCGGATGCAGAGCCGGATGAGGGCGGAGAGGCAGTAGGTGAGCCTACCGAATGTGCTCTCGTAAACTACGCAACAAAGCTTGGACTTGATAAGCGTGAGCTTATGGATAAATCTCCCCGTATAGGAGAAGTGCCCTTCGACTCGGGACGTAAGATGATGTCAACTGTCCACAGCGTTGACGGAAAGATAATCCAGTACACCAAGGGCGCACCCGACGAGCTTCTTGCAAGATGCACCCGTATATTAGTGAACGGAAAAGAAGTAGAGCTTACAGATGAAATAAGACAGGCAGTTCTTGCTAAAAATACCGATTTCGCATCCCAGGCACTTCGAGTGCTTGCCTGCGCGTATAAGATTCACGCGAGTGTTCCCGATACCTATACCTCCGAGGCAATAGAAAATAACCTTGTATTTATGGGCCTTGTTGGTATGATAGACCCCGTAAGACCCGAGGTTACGGACGCAGTTCACGAGTGCGTAAAGGCAGGTATTCGCCCCATTATGATTACCGGCGACCACAAGGATACCGCAGTAGCCATTGCAAAAACTCTCGGTATTATAACAGATGCATCTGAAGCAATTACAGGTGCCGAAATTGACAAATATTCCGACGAGGAATTTGAGGAGATAGTAACGAAATTCTCGGTTTATGCCCGTGTTCAGCCTGAGCACAAGGTGCGAATAGTTAACGCTTGGCGTAAGCTCGGATGTGTTACCGCTATGACAGGCGACGGTGTAAACGACGCTCCCTCCATCAAGAATGCCGATATCGGTATCGGTATGGGTATTACGGGTACCGACGTTACAAAGAACGTTGCGGATATGATACTTGCCGACGATAACTTTGCGACTATTGTCAGCGCAGTTGCAGAGGGCAGAAGAATTTTTGATAACATCTGTAAGTGCATACAGTTCCTTCTTTCCTCGAATCTTAGTGAGGTTATAAGCATCTTCGTGGCAACTCTTTGCGGATTTACTATTCTCAAGCCTGCGCATATCCTCTTTATCAACCTTGTAACCGACTCGCTTCCCGCGCTCGCACTTGGTGCAGAAAAGGCAGAGCCCGATATTATGACAAGAAAGCCCAGAAAGAGCGACGAGGGAATTTTTGCAAACGGTCTTGGCTTCAATGTTGCATATCAGGGACTTATGGTATCGGTGATAACACTTGCGGCATACTTCATTGGTCACTTTATGGAATCGGGCAGATGGGAAATTGCAGAAAGCCCCGACGGAATGACCATGGCGTTCCTTACAATGTCTATGGCAGAAATTTTCCATTCCTTTAATATGCGCTCCCACGGCTCTATCTTCAAGCTCAAAACGCACAATATGCTTCTCTGGGGAACAATGGCGCTCTCTCTTCTTCTCACGACACTTCTTATCTTCGTACCCGCCCTCAGAACTTTATTTGACTTTGAGCATATAAATCTTCTTGAATATTTTGTAGCACTTCTTCTTGCTATAACTACAATACCCATTGTAGAATGCGTAAAGCTTATTCAGAGGAAGAAAAAATAACGTTACAAAACACGCCCGAGAGGGCGTGTTTTTTTGTTGCGTTTTTCTGCTTTTTGTGTTACAATTATTTAAGTGATAATTTTCGCCTCTTTGACTTGCGGAGGAAAGCCTTGTACCGAATGAAGAGTGCAGGGAATACAATTTTACGAATAAGGAGTAAAAAATGAACGTCTTATCAATCGGAAACAGTTTTTCACAGGATGCACAAAGATATCTTCACAGAATAGCGAAAGCTGACGGAGTTACAATAAGCTCATTTAATCTTTATATCGGAGGATGTCCTCTTTCCCTTCACTACAGAAATATGATGAGTGAGGATAGAGCGTATGCACTCGAAATGAACGGCGAGAGCACAGGCTTCAAGGTATCCTTGAAGGAAGCGCTTCTCAATCGCGACTGGGATGTTGTAACACTACAGCAGGCAAGCCACAAGTCTACAAGCTACGAAACCTATGAGCCTTATATTATGGCACTTGCAGATTACGTAAGAGCGCTCTGCCCAAAGGCAAAAATTGCCATTCACGAAACTTGGGCTTATGAGAAAGGGTCACAAAGACTTAATGAGGTGATGGGCTATACGGAGCATACCGAAATGCTCAAGGACTTGAGAAAGGCATATCTTAAAGCCTTTGACGAAACAGGTGCAGATATATTTATCCCATCCGGCGACGTTATGCAAAAGCTTCTTGAGTCAGGAATAGAAAAGGTCCACAGAGACACATATCATTTGAGCTATGGCTTGGGCAGATACGCCGCAGGTCTTCTGTGGTATACTGTTCTGACAGGAAACAATATTGCAGATAATACCTTTTCTGACTTTGACGAGGAGATATCAAAGGAAGAGGTCGAAATAATAAAACTATGTATTTCGAACTTGAAATAAGGAGAATTTTATGAGATTCACAGAGAATATTTGCTATAGCAAAAACGAACACCCAAAAAAATATCTTGATATATACCTTCCGGACAGCGACTCCTTTAAGGTGATTGTATATATGCACGGTGGCGGAATCACCGCAGGTGATAAGAGTAGCGCCAAGGCGGTAGGCGAGTACGTGGCAAATCACGGTATAGCCTTTGTGTCTGTAAATTACAGATTGTACCCCGATGCCAAGTACCCCGACTTTATATGTGACTCTGCTGAAGCGGTAGCGTGGGTATACGAAAATGTCGGACAGTATGGAAAATGCGAGGGCATATATATCGGCGGCAGCAGTGCGGGCGGATACATTTCGATGATGCTCTGTTTTGACGATAAATATTTGGCAGAGTATAATTTGCCCAAAGATGTAATAAAAGGCTATATCCACGATGCAGGACAGCCTACGACCCACTTCAACGTCCTTGCCGAAAGAGGGATTGATTCGAGGAGAGTTATAGTTGACGAGGCGGCACCTCTTTTCCATATCGGAAAGGCTGAAAGCTATCCTCCTATGATTTTTATCGTTTCGGACAACGATATGAAAAACCGTTTTGAGCAGACTCAGCTCACCATATCCACCTTAAAGCATTTCGGCTACGACGAGAGTAAGATATACTACAGACTTATGCACGGCAACCATTGCCACTATTCGCGCAAGGAACAGTTCGGTGAGATAATTTGTGAATTTATAGAAAAAAGCGAAAGGTAAATAGGAGAAGAATTATGCTTTTTGATTCTAAATGGATATATTATACAACGGGTGAATATAAATCCGCACACGATAAATACGGAAACCCATCACCCTATTTCAGACAGACCTTTGAGACGAAGGGAAAGGTGAAGAAAGCGACACTTTTTGCATCGGCTCTCGGCGTTTTTAAAATCTATATTAATGGACGTGAGGTGTTCTGTGACTACCTTTCACCCGGCTGGGTGAACTACCGAAAGAAGCTTCCGTTTATGAGCTACGACGTGACGGATATGCTGAAGGACAAGAATGCTATCGGTGCCGTTCTCGGTGACGGCTGGGCGGTAGGACATCTTGGCTCGGACTACGCCTTTAAGAGAAACGGTTACTCTGACCGAATCGAATTTACGGCTATTCTCCGCATCGAATACGAGGACGGCACAAGTGAGGAAATAACCACCGACGAAAGCTGGCGCGCCAAGTCGGGAGCCATCCTTCGAAGCGATATATATATGGGCGAGTATATTGATAACCGCTTGAATCTCGGGGACTTCTCGACCTACGACTATGACGACTCTGAGTGGGACGTGGCAAGCGAGAGCATTTTTAAGTTTTCGAGAAACCTCTATGCAGAGGTAGTCGATATTCCTCCGATTATCGTAAAGCACACCTTTAAGCCGATTCTTTTAAGGAAGAGGGAAAACACGTACCTCTATAACGTAACCCAGAATATTTCGGGTGTTCTGCGCTGTGTTTTCAAGGGAGAGAGAGGCGCTAAAGTAGTTTTAAGGCACGGTGATATTCTCTCGAACGGCGAGCTTTATACCGAGAATTTACGCGCCGCCGAAGCGACGGATACATATATTCTGTCGGGAGAGGGAGAGGAAATATTCAGACCTCTTTTCACCTTCCACGGATTCCAGTATGCCGAGCTTACTGTAGAAGGAAGTGTCGATATTCTCGATATCACTGCCGAGGCGATGTACACCGACCTTGAAGAAACGGGAAGCTTCTCCTGCGACCACGCTATTGTAAATAAAGTATATCAAAATGCTCTTTGGGGACAGAGAGACAACTTTCTCAACGTGCCCACCGACTGCCCTCAGCGTGACGAGCGACTTGGCTGGACGGGCGATGCGCAGATTTTCTGCCAGAGCGCTATGTTCAATATGAACTGCCGTAAATTCTTTGAAAAATATCTCTCCGACGTGCGCGACGAACAGCTTGGCAACGGCGTTATTCCCGTTGTAGCGCCTGTTCCTCCCGTCGGCTCATACGCTTATACCGGCTACGATGCATCGGCAGGCTGGAGCGAAGCTATAGGTGAGATTCCTTACGTTCACTATAAGATGTACGGCGACAGAAGGATAGTTCGTGATAGTTTACCTGCCCTCAAAAAGCTTCTCGACTATTACGAGAAAGAAAGTCCCAACTTTATAAGGGGCTATATCGGCAGATACGGAGACTGGCTCTCTCTCGGAAATACTACCGATTTGAGTGTCGTTTCTACTCTCTACTATGCAAGAGCGGCATACCTTGCATCCAAGCTCTGCTCTGTCGTAAATGACTTTGAAGAAGAATACTATCTGAATTTATATAACTCCATAAAGACTGCTTTTTGCGATAAATTTATAGACGGTGACGGAAGGATATTCTCCGACACACAAAGTGCCTACGTTATAGCGTATAGCTTTGGAATTATTGATAAAGAGAGCGCTAAAAAGAACCTTGAAAGAAAATTTCGTGAGGATGATGGAAGCCTTACCACAGGATTCCTCGGCATACGTTTCCTCCTTCCCACGCTTTGCGAGGTGGGACTGAGGGATATTGCATATCGACTCATTACAAAAACGGAATTTCCCGGTTGGGGTTATAGCGTTGTGAACGGTGCCACTACCATCTGGGAAAGATGGGACAGTTACACCGAAAAAGAGGGCATTAAGAAGGGAATGAACTCCTTCAATCACTATTCTCTCGGCTCTTGCACAGAATGGATGTACTCCTACTGCCTTGGTATCCGTCCTTCTTTTGAAAAAGCGGGATGCAAAAAGGTAACCTTTGCACCCTTCCTTGATACAAGCGGAAAGATAAACTTTGCAAACGGCTACTACCTTACCGATTTTGGAAGAATCGACGTTCAGTGGAAAAGGACGGATAACCGCTACGTTTATGAAGCTACAGTTCCTTGCGAAATTGAGAGCGAATTTGAATTTTTGGGAATGAAGGTTTTAAACCGCAGCGAAGCTCAAGGCAAGTACAGCTTTGAACTTATAGAAGAATAAAAGTTAAAATTATTTGGAGAAACGAAGATGAAGCTTAAATATTTAGGAACTGCCGCGGCAGAAGGAATACCTGCAATTTTCTGTGACTGTGAGAATTGCAGAAAATCAAAGTTACTGGGGGGAAAGAATATCAGAACAAGAAGTCAGGCGCTTGTTGATGACTGCCTTCTCATAGATTTTCCCGCAGATACTTATATGCACTTTTTACAGCACGACGTACCTCTTTCGAAAATAAAGAACTGTCTTATAACTCATTCCCATTTAGACCACCTTTATCCCGACGAGATATATATGAGAAAGAAGGACTTTTCACACCTTGAAAAGCAAGCCGCGCTGACCTTTTTCTCGGATGAAGCGGGATATAATATGATAAACGGCTTGAAAACAATCCGCAATATGCCTGACGACGAGGTGCTTGCAGAAAAAATAAAGCTGTATACTCCCTTCGACGTTGACGGCTACAAGGTAACGGCATTGAGAGCCGCACACGACAAAAAATCCTCGCCCGTTGTGTACCTTATCGAAAAGGACGGAAAAACTCTTTTCTATTCCAACGATACAAGCGAATATCCCGAGGAAAGTATGGAGTATCTTAAAGCCTTGAAAAAACCAATTAACCTTATTTCCCTCGATTGCACAGAAGCGGAGGGAGATGCTACCTATGTGGGACATCTGACGCTCAAGCGATGTGTTGAGCTTCGAGCGGTGCTTCTTGATATGGGGGCGGCAGACGAAAAGACAGTTTTTGTTCTTAACCATTTTTCACACAACGGGATTAACGTGGTGTACGATGAATTTGTAAAGATTGCCGCCAAAGAAGGCTTTGAAGTGTCCTTTGACGGTATGACGATAGAAATATAAAAAAGGAGAAAAGGAAATGTACAAGAAGATAGAAGAGCTAAAAACACAGACAAAGCTTAATAGTATGGGCGGCGAAAAAATGTTCAAGACCAACCTTGCAGATTTTGAAAAGTGGAATCCCAAGGCAAGACTTTTTTCTCTCATTCAGGTAAAACCCGGTGAAGAGGTTGACTACCATATGCACGCAGGGGAAGAGGAAGCGTTTTTCTTCCTGTCGGGAAAGGGCATCTACAACGATAACGGAAACGAGGTTGCAATCGAGCCCGGAATGGTAACGCTCACTCCTTCGGGTGAAGGACACTCGGTTAAAAATACAGGTAGCGAAATGCTTTCCTTTATCGCACTTATCATTACCGATTAAACACTGACAGGAAATTTTACTATGCTCAAAAAAAATGAAGTCGATAAAATTAAATTTGCCGTACCGGAAAATTTTCACAGATACCAAGAATATTCGGATTTAAATCCTGATATGGATGCAGAAGAGGTCGTTTGGCGTGTAAATAATAATCTTGACAAGGAGAAATATAAGTTTGACGTTATAGTTTCGGATTGCGACAGTCTTTACGTTATAGTCAATAAATATTTCAAATTACCCGATAGCTTTTGTCCGAGTGACCTGGTTGAAGAAGACGGAAGTCTTATGCGTGGAGATGTGGCAGAGGCATACGAAAGAATGCGAGACGCCGCAAAATCAGAAGGTCTTTCCATACGAGCAACCTCGGCTTATCGCTCTATAGAGGTACAAAGGAGTCTATACAATAAATTTCTTCTTGACGACCCTGCGGAGATTGTGGATGAAACGTGTGCAAGACCTTGTTACAGTGAGCACCATACGGGACTTGCCGTCGACGTCGAAGGCAGTATTAAAGGCGCCCGAAATATAAGCAGGACTCCCGAGGGCAAGTGGGTAAAGGAAAATTGTCATAAATTCGGCTTTATTCTTCGTTATCTTCCCGAAACGGTTGAAATAACAGGATATGCTTCGGAGCCGTGGCACCTGAGGTATATAGGCATTTCCGCAAGCATTGATATGACTGCAAGGAAAGTGAAATCCTTTGAGGAATATAAAGAAAGATTTTTAAAATAAGGGAGATTGAAGTTGTATAATCTCATTCACTTGAAATATGTTTTGGAAATTGAGAGCACAGGCTCTATTTCCAAGGCTGCGAAAAACCTTTATATGACACAGCCTCAGTTGAGCCGAGCGTTGAAGGAGCTTGAGGACGAGGTTGGGTGTGCTCTTTTTAACCGCACAGGAAAGGGTGTTATCCCCACAGACAAGGGCGCGGACTTTATAGCAGGAGCCAAAATAGTCCTTTCAAAGCTTGAAGAGATGGAGATGGGACTTAAGCCCCCTGCTCTGGGAAAGCAAGACTTTCTCGTTTCTGTACCACGTGCCGGATGCTATTCCTATGCCTTTGATGCCTTCCTTGAAACTATAGACTTCGACCTTAATATGAATCTTACCTATCGTGAGACCAACGCGGTGAGAGCCATAAAGAACGTATGCGACAGAGTAAACGATATAGCGTTTATTCGCTTCCGTTCAGAGCATGAAAAGTATTTCTTGAGAGAGCTTGAGGACAGAGGACTTTCGTTTGATGTGATACACCGAGCACCCTTTGTTCTTCTCACCTCTGCCGACAGTCCCATAGCAAAGATAGAGCGCCTAACAACACAAAGCCTTGAAAACTTCTGTGAGATAATAGAGGGTGATTATATTGTACCCTACCTTCCGATATCGGAAGTCAGACGTACTATAGAGTTTGACGCTAAGAGAAAGACTATAGCGGTTTTTGACAGAGATACTCGAACGAGAATTCTCCGCTCCTGTCCCGACACCTATATGTTTACCTCTCCCGTTTCAAAACTGCATATCGAGAAGAATCACCTTGTGGAAAGATATGCTGAAATCCCCGACAATTCTTACTGTGACGTGCTCATTTACAGACGCTCGTATAAATTAAACCACTATGATAACACATTTGTTCAAAAAGTTAAGGAGAACTTAAAATAATTATATAAAAATTGACGGTGAGAAAATCGCCGTCAACGCTTTACAAAATTCGATTTTTATGCTATAATTTAGAAAATTTTACTTTGGAGGTAAATATGGCAGAAATACTCGAAATAATTATGATTGTTAGCTTCGGCGCATCATGGCCATTCAATGTTATAAAGTCTTATAAGGCAAGAAGTACAAAGGGTAAGAGTCTTGCATTTCTTCTTATTGTTATTTTTGGTTACATAGCAGGTATAGCATCAAAGTTTATAAACGAGGCTTATATGGCGTCGTTTGCTGAAAAGTGGTACGTTCTTGTATTTTATTTCCTCAACATCATTATGGTTACAGCAGACCTTGTGATGTACATAAGAAACAAAAAAATAGAGAAAAACGAAGCACAATAAAAAAAGAACGTCTTTGCATCAGCAAAGACGTTTTTTTATTATATCTATCGCTTCAAGATAACCTTCAAACCCCTTGCCCTTTACCGTTGCTATAGCGGCAAGTCTGACGTAAGAGATCTTTCTGAAATCCTCTCTTGTGTCGGGGTCGGAGATGTGTACCTCGACAGTTGGAATCCCCACCGCCTTCAAGGCATCGAGTATTGCAACGCTTGTGTGAGTATATGCGGCGGGATTTAT
>JAZNYT010000080.1:0-8357 GCA_045594565.1 Eubacteriales bacterium | reverse complement strand
GAAACTTCCCTTGAACCGAGGAAAGATGATTTTTGCGGATAAATTTTTCTGCGAAGTGCAGGAATACTTTATGTATTCCAAGCGACAAGGGAGAATTTAGACCAAAAAGGGCTTTGCTCGGCGATAATAGTTCGACTCTCTTCGGCTATACAGATTGATATACAGGGAAATTGCTCAGATTGTATATATATCAAAATAGAAGAAGATACCTTGATAAAATCAAAGGAGAAGCTTTTAAGGGATATTTAGGCAAATTACATACGTCTGTTAATGAAGGCGTACTTATACGAAACCCCGAATACCGCTTGGTAAAAGTGGCAAAGAAGGATTAACCTTATGATATCATGACATCATGATATCATGATATCATAATATCATAATATAGTTTTCGTGGGGTGTGCGAGAAATTTTCGCCGCGAAGCGAATTAGCGTAGCGAACGAAAATTCAAGCCATATAGGGAACGAAGGCTGAGCAGTGTGCGAAGCCGCAGTGAGTCGGAGTAAAAAAGGGGGAGTGCTTTTATAAAAAACACTCCCCCTTAAATAAATTTCTTGTAAAACACATCAAAATATGTTATAATATAGAAAAGATTTGAGGTGAGAGTATGCTTGAAAATAGGCTTGGTATAACTTCTTCTGTTGAGCTTAAGCGAGAGGAAGAAAGAATAAGCAAGAAAAAGGCGGTAGAGCTTTTTGAAAGCGGTGTGCTTGACCGCTTGGAGGCGGGTACAACGGCATCTCTCATGGCTATTCACAAAGCACTTTTCGAGGATGTTTATGACTTCGCAGGAAAGCTTCGCGACGTCAATATTGCAAAAGGCAATTTCCGTTTCGCGCCTCTTATGTATCTTGAAGCAGCACTTGCTAACATTGATAAAATGCCACAGACTACCTTTGATGAAATTATCGAAAAATACGTTGAGATGAATATCGCTCACCCTTTTCGCGAGGGAAACGGCAGAGCAACCCGTATCTGGCTAGACTGTATTCTGAAAAAGGAAATAGGCAAGGTAGTGGATTGGAGCTTTGTTGATAAAGAGGACTATCTTCTTGCAATGGAACGAAGTCCTATAAAGGATATCGAAATAAAGCATATATTAAAAAATGCTTTGACGGATAGAATAAACGACAGAGAAATTTATATGAAGGGGATAGACCACAGTTATTATTACGAGGACTATTCTGAATTCAAGACGGATTCCTTATAAAGTTAAAGTGCAGTCTGGAGTATAGGCTGCACTTTGTTTTTTATTGCAATTATATAACGGTTGTGATATAATAAAAGATATGATATTAACCGTAAAAAGAGAGGACTACAAAATGAATATAGAAATTCTTCACATGATAGAGGGAGCGAAGAAGGCAAAGGGAGTAACTGTTGTAATCGACGTTTTCAGAGCCTTTTCGGTTGAGGCATATTTTTTTGCAAGCGGTGCAAAAGAGATAATTCCCGTGGGGGACAAGGATATTGCATATAAGCTGAAAGCAGAGCATCCCGATTATATTTTAGCAGGTGAAAGGGAGGGCAAAATTCTTCCCGGATTCGACGTGGGAAATTCTCCGGCCGACGTATTGAAGCTTGACTGCAAAGGCAAAACCGTAGTTCATACCACAAGTGCGGGAACGCAGGGCATTGCTAATGCGGTGGATGCCGACGAGGTTCTCGGCGGCTCGCTCGTAAATGCCAAGGCAATAGCAGAATATATCAAGCGCAAAAATCCCGAAAACGTATCTCTTGTTTGCATGGGACTTATGGCTACTGCACAGACAGAAGAGGACAACCTTTGTGCCGCTTACATAAAGAGTCTTATTGAAGGCACAACCATTGATATGGAAAAAGAAGTTGAAAGCCTGAAATATACGTCGGGTGCAAAATTCTTTGATAAAGCGCAGAACAGCGTATTCCCCGAAGCCGATTTTGGCTTGTGTACCGAGGTTGATAAGTTTGATTTCGTTATGAGAATGGAAAACGGCGTTATGAAGAAAATAACGCCCAATAAGTAATTTCTAAAAAGAGAAATATATGAAAAAAAGAGTTTTTTATACCGAAGTGTCATACGTTTTGGGACTCATCATTATGGCTTTTGCTGCGGCGTGTACCGAAAAAGCAGATTTTGGAATGTCTATGGTGGTAGCACCTGCATATCTTCTTCATTTGAAGATATCTGAGTTTTTGCCCTGGTTTACCTTTGGTGTAGCTGAGTACATTTTTCAAGGAATGCTTGTGTTGGCATTGATTATAATAATGAAAAAATTCAAGCCCTTTTACCTTTTTTCTTTTGTGACAGCGGTGCTTTACGGAATGTTGCTTGACGTCGCGATGCTTGTTATCGCTCCTCTTCCGGAAACCGCATTCGCGGTACGCCTTGTTTGGTATATTATAGGTACGGTACTCTGCTCCTTTGCAGTATCCTTGTTTTTTCATACATATCTCGCACCTGAAGCATATGAGCTTATCGTCAAGGAGCTTGCGGTAAAAACGAAAAAGGATATAACCAAAATCAAAATGGCGTACGACGTTACAAGTGTAGTTGCGGGAATTGTTATGTCATTCTCCTTCTTTGGATTTGGCGTATTTGAAGGAGTAAAGCTCGGAACTGTCTTCTGCGCCTTGATAAACGGATTTCTCATAAAGCGCTTTTCGAGATTTCTCGACCACAACTTTGAGTTTAAAAACCTTCTTGGTATTGAAAAGTTTTTTGCTACTAAATAAGGGAAAAGATATGTCATATAAAAAGTGGGAGATGGCGATAACGCCCTCTCCCTTAGTTTTTTTCTTTTCTGTACTCTCTCGGAGATATGCCAAACCTCGCGAAAAAAGCCTTGCTGAAGGCGTAAACCGTGGAATATCCCAGCATTTCGGAAATTTCCGTAATCTTCAGTCTGTTTTCCGTCAATAGAATTTTCGAAGCCTCAAGTCTTTTTTCACGATAGTAATCAGAAAGATTGTTTCCCGTTGTTTTCTTGAAAACCGATGAAAGATAACCGTAGCTGTAATCTGCAACCGCAGAAAGCTCACCGAGGGACTTCATAGAATAAACGTGGGTGTCAATGTAGTTCATAAGCTTGTAGCAAAGCACCTCCGCATCTGTGACGTTGAGCCTCGTCCTTTCGGGTATGATTTTTGTAAAATTACGGATGATCTTTATGACTATCTCTTTAAAATAACATTCGATAAGCTCTTTGGAGTACTCCTTGTTCTCGTCAAGCTCTGCTATAGCGTGGCTGACGAGATTTCTTATGCTCTCGCTCTTGAATATACGACTTGTGGGAGAGTAAAACCTTTCGGTTATAATCTCAAGCTCCTTTTGCTTTTCCTTGTCGGTACAGGTAAAAGCAAAGAAATCGTATTTTAAAGGCTCATCGTCATCCGACAGAATGCCGTGTGAGTCGCAGGGGAGCGACAGATAAATATCTCCCTTTTCAACAGGGGATGATACACCGTTGGTGGTAATAGTGCCTTTCCCATCGGTAACAATAGTAAGCTCATAATAATTTGTGTGAACGTGAAGGGGGATAAGATTGGAGGGCTTACTGTAAAGCCTGCCTATCTGTATAAGATAAACGTCACCGTACAAAATCGGCTCGACGAAATAGGATTTATTATGATGGTAAGTGCTATCGTATATCACAAGTCTCAACTCCTTCACCGTTATTTTAACTTACATAACGAAAAGTGTCAATAATAACATATATTTTTCTTAAAAAAAGACGTTTTTAGGCATAAATATTAAATAATGATATTTTTTTAATAAAATAAAAACATTTTATAATTCCCCTTTTTGATATATAATGAAGTCAGAACTAAAAAAGCAGAAAGAAGGTTTAATTTTATGTCAAAGGTAGTAGCAGTTATCGGATGCGGAAGAATTGCAAGAAACGCACATTTCCCCGCACTAACAAAGCAGGACGACGTACGTATCAAGTACGCATGTGACATCATTCTTGATAAGGCAAAGGCGGCACAGGAAAAATGGCCTAAGATTGAAAACGTTATTGAAGATTATAAAATAGCACTTGCTGACCCCGAGGTTGAAGCGGTATTCGTACTTACCCCCAATTTTGCGCACTATACCATTACAATGGATGCCCTTCGTGCAGGCAAGCACGTTCTTTGTGAGAAGCCTATCACAGTAAACTATGAGCTTTCTTGTGAGATGGCGGCAGAAGCAGAAAAGCAGGGTAAGATGCTCAACATCGGTGTTTGTAACCGTCATCATAAGTCGGTTGAGGAGATAAGAAGACTTGTTGAGGAAGGCAAGTTTGGTAACATCTACCACATATATTGCTCCTTCCGTGGCTTCCGTTCTATTCCCGGTCTCGGCGGTGCATTTACCACAAAGGCACAGTCGGGTGGCGGCGTACTTATCGACTGGGGCGTACACTTCCTTGACATCGCTCTTTACGTTCTCGGCGGCGCAAAGCTCGAGAGCGTATCCTGTAACGCCTACAACGAAATAGCAAAGGATATGAAGTCATACAAGTATCAGAATATGTGGGCAGAGGATACAAAGGATATCGAAAACGGAACTAACGACGTTGACGACTTCATCACAGGCTACGTTCGTACAGATAAGGCGAGCATTTCATTCAACGGTGCTTGGGCGCAGAATATCGGCATCGGCGAAATGTACATCGACTTCCTTGGTGACAAGGGTGGCGCAAGACTCAACTACGGAAACCAGTTCTCCTTCTGGTCTGCTGAAACTCTCGAAGAAACAAAGAGCGACCATGAGATTCCCGGTATGTACCTCAAGGAAGAGCAGGCATTCTTCAACTCTATTGACACAGGCGTGAAGGATAAGAACCACATCGACTACGTACTTGAAAGCGCTAGACTTCTCGACGTGCTTTACAAGTCTTCCGAAAAAAATGAGGAGATTAAGCTTTGATGAAAAAGATAGGATTTGTAGATTATTATATCGGTGAATGGCATGCCAATAACTATCCCAACTGGATAAAGAATGCGGCAGAAGCTATGGGTGAGGACTTTAAGGTTTCTTACGTTTGGGCAGAGGACTTTGTTTCTCACGTTTCTGAAACGACTACCGATGACTGGTGCGCAAAGTTTGGTGCAGAGAAGTGCGAAACCATCGAGGAGCTTTGCGAAAAGTCCGATTATATCGTAATTCTCGCACCCTCCGACCCCGATAAGCATCTTGGCTATGCCGAAAAGGTACTTCCCTACGGCAAGAACACATATATCGACAAGACCTTTGCTCCCGATTATGAAACAGCGGTAAAGATTTTCGATATCGCAAAGAAATATGGCACAAAGTTCTTCTCGTCCTCCGCTCTCCGATATGGCACAGAGCTTGACGGACTTGAAGCGAAGGAAAGCGTTGCCACAACGGGTGCGGGCGGTACTCTCAACGAATACGCCATCCATCAGGTTGAAATGGTAATAAGACTTCTTCATGCTGACGTTATCTCGGTCAAAGGCGTTCAGGACGGCGAGACTCAGAGATTTTACTGTGAGTTCGAGGGGGGCAAGAAGGCGACTATCTCTTACGACCACTCCTTCAGCTTCTCGGTAAGCGTTGACGGCGGCGAGCCTATTCCTATGAAATCCAACTTCTTCCAAAAGCTCCTTGACGACGTTCTTCGCTTCTTTGTAACCGGAGAGACCTCGTTTGATATTAACGAGACGCTTCAGGCGATGAAACTTCGAGATTTAGTCCTTTCAGAGCAATCAAAATTGGAAGCTTGACATTTTGGTTAAAACCGGAATGAAATAGTTTTTATAACTCAAAAGATAAGTGTAGTCTTTTATTGATATGCACCTCCAAAAGTGTCTAACTTTTGGGGTGCATATCAAAGTTTGACTAAATAAAGCTGAAATTTAAGAAAAGCTTTGCGTTGCAAAATAAAAATCAATGTATTCAAGAGAGAAAACTTTTGTAATTTATTTTGTATATTTTTCCTAAGATGCTAAAGAGGGAGTGCATATCAAAAAGATATGTACTCCCTTTCGTTTATTAGGATATTTCTTGTGGTTGTAATTCTGCCATCGATTCTTTCTGAAGCTTTGATATAGCGGGGAAATAGGTAAAGAGCTGAGTTATTATTGAAAGTATCCAACCTATTGGCCAGATGAGGTAGAGGAAGGTAAGATTCGGGCATAAGGGGAAGATGAAATAAACCCAAGGGAATCTTATCAGACACATAAATATGAGAGTTGATATTGTTGGAACAATGGGTTTTCCAAGTCCCTTAAGTATTCCGCCCATGACCTCGTTTATTCCGCAGATAAAGTATGTGCTCGAAATAATTATCATCTTTTGCTGTGAGTATGCTATTATTTCGGGGTTAGAGCTCATAATTGAGGAAAGCTGTCCCGAGAAGATAGCCGACAGTGAGCCGAAGCTTGCACCGAACATAACTGTAATCATAATAGCACGTACTATAATTTTCTTTACACGCTTTATGTTTTTTGCACCTGCGTTTTGTGCAACGTAAGGCATTACTGCAAGAGATGGCGCAACTGAAATTTGATAAAGAATTCCGTCGAACTGATTTGCAATAGAAACACCCGTTGCCGCATTTTCGCCAAAAGAGTTAACCGCAGTGACGATTACTACGTTTGCAAGTGAATAGAGGGAATGCTGAAGACCTGTTGGTACACCGAGGAAGAGCATTTCCTTGAGCTCTGAAGCGTAAAAACGCACCTTTTTGAAGTTGAGGTGGATCAAATCGTTGTTTCTGAGTATTGTTATAAATGCAAGGGCGCTTGCTATGATTTGAGAAATTATTGTAGCTACAGCCACTCCCTCAACGGTCATGTCTGTATATATTAGGAAGATAACGGTAAAAACAACCTTAAGGAAGCCTGCAAGTATCATAAAAGCCATGGGCTTTTTGGTATCACCGATAGCTCTTAGAACAGAAGCACAAAAGTTGTAAAACATTATAACGGGTACACCGAGGAAATAAAGCCTGAAATAAATTGTAGCCTTTGGGAGAAGCGCTTCGGGACAGTTTGTCAATTTGAGAAAGGTTTCTGCAAAGATAACGCCAACTGTCATAAGAAAGAGACCACCCACAATAGACGTAATAATTGCCGTCATTGTAGTTTTGCCTATAATTTCCTTATTGCCCTCGCCAATTCGCTTTGCTACTACTACGTTTGCACCCGACGAAACACCCGTAAGTAAGCTTGTTACGAGAGTTATGAGTGTTCCGCAGACGCCAATAGCACCAACGTCAGTATCTGATGAAAAATACTCAAGAGCCGTCATATCAATAATTGTAAATATTGATTGCATAACGTTCATTATCATAATCGGAACGGTCAGTGCCAGAAGGCCCTTTGTTATAGAGCCCGAAAGCATATCTACATTTTTCATTTTCATATATTACACCTCACAAGCATTTTATATAATAGCATTGTAAATAGGTTTTGGTTATGATTTTTTATAAATAAACTTGCACAAAACATAGATTTATTGTATAATAAAAACGGGGTGACAAAATGGATACTTCTATCGGGTACGTAACGGTTTCTTGTGCCAAGCACAAGCACAGCTGTTATGAAATAATTTATTACCGCAAGGGAACAGGCAGTTTTTATTTTTCGGATAAAGAGATACCTATTTGCAAGGGTAAATTTATCATTGTTCCGCCTGATATAATTCACTCATCAATATACGACGATGAGGCGGAGACTGTTTTTATAAAAGGAGACTTTAATCATATTTTTTCTTTTTCATCTCCGATGGTTGTTGAGGATAATAGCGAAAAAGACGGTGAATTCCTTGTGAGTATGGTTTTTAAGAACAAGTTTTCAGGTTCTGAATATATTGATTCTCTGACAAATGCTCTCCTTCACTTTCTTTTACAGAATATTCAAATCGAAAAAAATATTGCCGTAGCCATTAAAGATATAACAAATAAAATTTCAGATAGATTCTACGATTCAAACATAAATATAGGAGAAATTTTAACAAAAAGCGGTTATGCCGAGGACTACATCCGCTCACAATTCAAGATTTTTACAGGACAGACACCTGTAGAGTTTTTGACGCGACTCAGAGTAAACCATGCTTGCTATTTAATAGATATTTATAAAAACTCGGTTTCTCTTGTTGAAATTGCGGAAAAATGCGGATATACGGATTACGTTTATTTTTCAAGAAGATTTAAGCATATAATGGGTATGTCTCCTAAAAAATATATGAACGGATGAAAATAAATAAGATAAAGGGAGTTAATATAACCCTGAAATAGTCAATAGTTAGTAGACACAAAAAAGAATATTTTAAGCTGCCTGTTCAAGTCTGTATTGAACAGGCGGTTTTCTATTTAATTTACGAATAGGTTTAATGTAATTAAAGTAATAAACAGTATCGGAAATAGCT
>JAZNYT010000079.1:0-6274 GCA_045594565.1 Eubacteriales bacterium | reverse complement strand
TAGTTCATATCGAGGCGTATTTTTCGAAGTAATACTTTACGTATTACAAGGGAAATCAACGAAGATATGGGCAAAAATTACCCTTGAAACCGAAAAGAGTTCGGCTCTCTTCGGCTATATCATCACGCGACAGCGTGTATATCATCAACAAAGGCAAAGCCTTTGTTGTATCTTATCACCCGCAGGGTGTATTATACTGTCGGCTTGATGATATACAAAACTTCGTTTTGATGATATACAATTTCTTCGAAATTGATGATATACAAGGCTTACGCCTTGATTTTACCCGAGAGGGAGACTGCCGTGAAGGTTCATTTTAAATATTTTTTGAATACTCCGCATTTAGTCGAAAAACAAATTGACAAAACGTGTAAAAAAATGGTACAATCAAGGCAATAACAAACAAAAGGAGAAACAAGATGTTTTTTATTAACAAAATCACCTCTCACGAAACCATAGATTTCGCAGGAGAGGAGCTCAAGCGCTATCTTCGTATGATGATGCCGGAGGGTGGCGACGTTAAAATTGCAAATGATCCAAAAGCAAAGGAAGGCTTCCGCCTCGGTCTTATGCAGGACTTCGGTCTTGACGTGTCTGATGCAGAAGATACCGAGCTTGACGATATTCTTTATATCGACTGTGATGAAAAAGGCGGTATAATTGCCGGAAGTAACCCCCGCTCGGTGCTTCTTTCGGTTTACGAGTACCTTCGTCAGAACGGATGCCGTTGGCTTTATCCGGGTATTGACGGTGAATACATACCTATGCAGAATATCGCGCCCGTCAAGTACCGCTTCAAGCCCTCTCTCCGTTACAGAGGTTGGTGCAGTGAAGGCGGACAATTCCACGAGGACGTAATAGAGGCTATAGACTTCGCCCCCAAGGTAGGAATGAACGTTTATATGATTCAGTTTATGAATCCCTTCGCTTTCTATAACTCATACTATGCTCATCTCAAGAATCAGGAGAACAGACCGCCTGAAAAGATTTCTTCAAAACAGGCACTCCAGTGGAAGCGTCACTGCGAGACCGAAATGACGAAGAGAAGCATTCAATTCCACGACATCGGGCACGGCTTCACATATCTTCCCTTCGGAATTTCCACAGAAAAAAACGCCGACGGCTCCTACGTCACCCCTGTAACCGACGAACAGCTCGAGCTTCTTTCGATGATAGACGGAAAACGACAGTTATACAAGAATACTCCCCTAAACACTAACTTTTGTATGTCAAACCCCAAGGCGCGAGAAAAAGTTGCAAACTACGTCGTAGACTTTTCAAAGAATCATTCCAACATAGATTATCTTCACATCTGGCTTGCCGACGGTGCAAACAATCACTGTGAATGTGAGGAATGCAGAAAGAAAACCCCATCCGACTGGTACGTTATTCTTCTCAACGAGATAGACGAAAAGCTGACGGAAGCAGGGCTTGACACGAGAATAGTATTCATCTCCTACGTTGATACGACGTGGGCACCCATTGAAGAAAAGATAAAGAACACTTCAAGATTTACTCTTCTTTTCGCCCCCATTTACAGAAGCTTTGCTTATTCCGTTGAAAAGAACAGAGCAAAAACCGAGCTTGTACCCTTTAAGCATAACAATAACGTTTTCCCCCAAAGCCTTGGCTCAAGTCTTGACTATCTTGAAGAATGGCAGAAGGTATGGCCCGGCTCCTGCGTTTCCTTCGAATATCATTACTGGCGACATCAGTGCTACGACCTGTCGGGTCTTATGCAGGCAAAGGTTATAAATTCTGACGTCAAGAGATACGAGGAAAACAGAGTTGACGGTGTTATCGCCTGTGGTTCACAGCGTTCCTTCTTCCCCAGCGGACTTTCCTTCTATACGTATGCAAGAACTCTTTTCGATACCTCTCTCACCTATGAGAAAATAGAAGAGGATTATCTCTCCCACGCCTTTGGCGAAAACTGGAGAGACCTTCGTGATTATCTACAGAAAATTTATGATGCACTTCCCTTTGAGTACTTCTCGAGAGACGAAATTGTAAAGTATCAGGAAAACCACACATCTCCTGAAAGGGTTGCCACCATTCAGGGCATCCGCAATATTACAAAGGAAGGCAGAAAGCTTATCGAGGCAAATTACAGCTCCGAATACAGAGTACAAACACTTTCAATGAAGCTTCTTCGCTACCATGCAGACTTCTGTGACCTTATATCCGACTGGATGGCAGAAAAGGCAAAGGGAAATAAGGAAAAGGCAAATGAGCTTTACGAGTATGCGCGAGTTGAGTTCGGAAAGGTAGAAAGTGAAATACAGAAATATTTCGACCATTTCATATACTTCGGTGAATATTACTGGACTCAAAATTTTGACAAGTATATGGTAAACGGAGTTTTTACACTTTAATAAAGTCTTTTTTGAAAATAAAGTTGACAAACCAATGTAAAAAATGATACAATCAAAAAGCAGAAAACAAAAATATAAAGGGAGAATATGTATGTATTTTGTTAACAAAATAACGTCTAATACCACCGTCGATTTTGCGGCGGAGGAAATGAGAAAGTATCTTCGTATGATGATGCCCGAGGGTGGCGACGTAAAGATCGCTTATGCACCCGATGCAAAGGACGGATTCCGTCTCGGACTTATGCAGGACTTCGGTCTTGACGTGTCCGATGCAGAAGAGCCCGAGCTTGACGATATACTCTACATCGACTGTGACGAAAATGGCGGTATCATCGCAGGCGACAATCCCCGTTCAGTGCTTCTTGCAGTTTATGAATATTTCCGTCAGAACGGCTGCCGTTGGCTTTTCCCCGGAGTTGAAGGTGAATACATACCCATGCAGGATATCAAGCCTGTAAAGTATCGCTTCAAGCCCTCCTGCCGTTACAGAGGCCAGTGCAACGAGGGTGCCGAATTCCAGCCCAATATGATGGAAGCTATCGACTTCGCACCCAAGGTTGGTATGAACGTATTTATGATGGAGTTCTTTGTTCCCTCATATTACCATAGCTACTACAATCACACAAAGAACGAAATGAACCGTAAGCCCGAGCCTGTTACCTCCAACCAGATTCTTCAGTGGAAGCGTCAGTGCGAGGCGGAGCTTGCTAAGAGAAATCTTCAGTTCCACGATATCGGTCACGGCTTTACCTGCGAGCCCTTCGGAATTCTCTATTCCTGGAGAGCAAACAAGAAAAATGGCGAAGTGCTCGACGACCGTCTTACTCCCGAGCAGAGACAGTACATCGCCGAAATAGGCGGTGAGCGTAAGCTTTATAAGGACATCCCCAGCTTTACAAACTGTTGCATGTCCAATCCCGAGGCTCGTAAAAAGATAGCAGAATACGTAGTTAACTATGCAAGCAATCACTATTCTGACTACCTTCACGTATGGCTTGCCGACGGAAGAAACAACCACTGTGAATGTGCGGAATGTCAGAAGAAGACACCCTCCGACTGGTACATAATTCTTCTAAACGAAATTGATGAGGCACTCACGGCAGCAGGTCTCAACACGCGCATTGTGTTCATCTCTTACGTTGATACTACCTTTGCTCCCCTTGAGGAAACAATCAAGAATCCCAAGAGATTTACAATGCTCTTTGCTCCCATATTCAGAAGCTTTGCTTACTCTATGCCCAACGGCAGAGGAAATACAGTAATCAAGCCTTATAATAGAAACAAAAACGAATATCCCAACACTCTTGCAGCAAGCTTCGACTACTTCGACGAGTGGAAGAAGACCTGGAAGGGTGCAAACGTTGCATACGAGTATCACTTCTGGCGCCATCAGTGCTATGACCTCTCAGGGCTTATGCAGGCGAAGATCATCAACTCCGACGTTAAGCTTTACAAGGAAAACGACGTAAATGGTATTATTCAGGACGGAAGTCAGCGTTCATTCTTCCCTCACGGTCTTTCCTTCTATACCTATGCCAGAACGCTTTTCGATACCTCTCTCACCTATGAGGAAATCGAGGAGGACTACTTCTCACACATCTACGGTAAGAACTGGAAACAGTTCCGTGACTATCTCCAGAAGATTTACGACGCTCTTCCCTTCGAGTACTTCTCAAGAGACGAGGTCACCAAGGACGGCGGTACTCATCACCGTCCCGAGAGAGTGGCTGCTATCGAAAACATCCGTGAGATAACAAAGGAAGGCAGAAAGCTTATTGAGGAAAACTACCTCTCCGACTACCACGTACAGACACTTGCTCTCAAGCTTCTCTCGTTCCATGCAGATTTCTGTGATATGATTTCCGACTGGATGGCGGCAAAGGCAAGAGGCGAGTATGAAAAGGCTGACGAGCTTTACAATCTTGCAACTGCTGAGCTTGGTAAGAAGGAAGCTGAGTTTGAAAGATACTACGACCATTATCTGTACTTCACTGAGTATTACTGGACACAGAACATGGATAAATACATAGTAGACGGCGTTCTTACTATATAATCTGACGGGGCTGTAAAAATTACAGCCCCTTTTCAAAAGGAATTATTATGAAAGCATTTACTTTTACCGTTGATGACAATATAAGATTCTTAAAGGAGCTTTCCCATGAGCTTCCCGAGAGCATATTCTGTCACCCTTACATGGCTCTTTACAAAAAGCTTCACAACAAGTACGGAGTAAAAATTCAGCTGAATCTCTTTTACAGATGCGACGGCTTCACACTTTCCGATATGACCGATAGATACAAAGACGAATGGGAAGAAAACTCCGACTGGTTAAAGCTCTCCTTCCATTCGGATTTTGAAAACATCTCCCCTTATAAAGACTCGGGGTATAGCGAGGTTTTTGACCATTGCCAAGCAGTACACCGTGAAATTCTCCGTTTTGCAGGTGAAAAGAGTCTTGGAAAGACAACAACGATTCATTATTGCAGCACCACCCGTGATGGTATTTTAGCCCTTCGTGACTGTGGGATAAAAGGACTTCTCGGTCTTTATGGTGATGGCAGAATATCCTATTCCCTCACACCCGAGGATTGTCTTGAAATAGGACTCGGAAAGTGCCTTGAAAGAGACGGAATCCATCATCTTCCCATTGATATCGTTCTAAACGACTTTGGCATTCCGGTAATTCTTGAAAAGCTCGAAAAGCTTTTATCGAGAGATACTATTGAGGTGATGATACATGAGCAATACTTCTACCCCGACTATCGTCACTATCAGCCTCACTTTGAGGAAAAGCTTGACAAAACATTTGCTTTTTTTAAGGAAAATAATTATGAAAGCAAATTTATGGAGGAAATAATATGATAGAACTTAAAAACGCCCTTGCCTCTGTTAAAATATCTGAAATGGGAGCAGAAATTCAAAGCTTTAAGGCAAATGACAAAGAATACATCTGGCAAAAAAATCCCGATATATGGAACAACTCCTGCCCTATAATGTTTCCTGTATGCGGTTCGCTTCGCGACGGTGAAATTATTATAAACGGTAAGACCTACACACTCCCCAAGCACGGACTTGCAAAGACCTCTCTTTTTGAGGTGGAATATGCCGACAATACAACGGCTACCTTGCTCTTGAAAAGTAGTGCCGAGACAAAAGCGCTCTATCCTTACGATTTTGAATTCAGAATTATATTCACCCTTTTTGGAAAGAGGCTTTCTGTGCGGAATGAAGTGAAAAATCTCACCGACGATGATATGTACTTTTCTCTCGGCTCTCACGAGGGATATGCAACACCCGAGGGGATAGACGAGTACGACGTGGTTTTCCCTCAAAAAGAAACTCTCTACTCCTACAACCTTGAAGGACCTCTCCTTGACGGAACAAAAACTCTTTTCCTTGAGGACAGTGATACCATCCATTTAAGCTACGACTACTATGACGGTGTTGACACCCTTATTTTCAAGGACATCGTTTCAAGGAGTGCCACTCTTAAAAAGCGCGACGGAAGCCGTGCTGTAAGAGTTGAGTTTGACGGCTTTTTCAACTTTATGCTGTGGACGAAAATCGGTGCACCCTTCATCTGTATGGAGCCTTGGAACGGAACGCCAGACCTTGTAGACACCGACAAGAAAATTGAAAACAAGCTGGGTATACAGACAGTCTCGGCAGGTCAGACCTATGTCAGAACACACGCGATTGAGATAATTAAGTGATATATTTATTAAGGGGAGAGGACTTTTTATAAAAGTCCTCTCCCCTCAGCCTGTCGAAAAAAGCCCATCTCAATATAGTGAGATGGGCTTTTGGAATGTAAAAATGTTTTTTAAGAAGTGAAATAAAGAATAAAGCGAAGGAGCTTCGAGAAACTCGAAGTCTATGTTGTCTCTCCACTTTCGTAT
>JAZNYT010000078.1:0-11058 GCA_045594565.1 Eubacteriales bacterium | reverse complement strand
AGAGAGTCGAACTATTATCGCCGAGCAAAGCCCTTTTTGGTCTAAATTCTCCCTTGTCGCTTGGAATACATAAAGTATTCCTGCACTTCGCAGAAAAATTTATCCGCAAAAATCATCTTTCCTCGGTTCAAGGGAAGTTTCGAGTGGTAATTTTAGTTCATATCGAGGCGTATTTTTTGAAGTAATACTTTACGTATTACAAGGGAAATCAACGAAGATATGGGCAAAAATTACCCTTGAAACCGATAAGAGTTCGGCTCTCTTCGGCTATACAAAATTTGTTACAGAGGGGTGCATTTTATTTTGTTCTTTACTATTTACAAAAAAGCAGATATAATAAGCTTAATAAAGTTTCGGAGGCAATAAAATGGACTTCAAAGAGATAGCAAATTACGTTGGTGTTTCGTCGTATCCTGACAAATTTGATGAAATTTTCCTCTCGCAGAATTTTGACAACTCAAAATTCTATAACGAAGAATATTACAGGGAAATCGAAAACGAATATGAGATTCTCGGTGAATACTTCGACATGGTTATGAATGCCATCAAAAAAATAAAAGAAGACGAAAAGCTTTATATATATGGTAACGTATTTTGCGAATATGCAAAAAGTGCAACGACTACAGAGGTCAGATGTGCTCCTATGCCGGTTCTTGACGAATCTTTAGCTCGTGACTTCTTCCCTGTTCCTATAATGTACTCTACCTTCCCTGCATCAATAGAATCATTAAAAAGGCGCGGATATAGTGGCGACGAAATAAAAGTTTCTCTTCACGAGGTTTTCCGTGCTATTGAATCAAGCAAAAAGCTACTTGGAAGACCGCTTATGATGGCGCTTTACTATAACTGGTCGATGCTTTACGTTTATGGTGAAATTTTCCCTTGCGGAGGATTCACCTTCCAGCTAAAGCAGCTTGATTACGACGTTGTTATTCTGCAAAATAAAAAAACTCTGGAATGTGTGCCCGTTATGACAGACGGCATCTTCCACGAGAGTGGACAAAAGCTTGGTACAGTAGGAGCTGAAGATGAGGAAAAGTCCTTCAAGGCTTATTTTGAGGAAACAGACGGCGCTTATAAGGGATATAAAGTAGTTCGCGGCAAAATCACTAAAGAAAAAGTTGAATACAAAAAAGACGAATGGGAATGCATCATAAAGCAGGGGGATAATCTGCTTTCCGTTCACATTCCGAGAAATACAGACGTTACTCACGACGCTGTTACAAGAGATTTCAATATGGCGCTTGAAAAAGCAAAGTATGTCTTCCCGGATTATAATCTTAAATATTTAATGTGTGTTTCATGGCTTCTTGATCTGTCTCTTGAAGAATTACTTGGTGAGAATTCAAAAATAGTAAGCTTTGGAAATGAATATTTAAGGTTTCCTGTAAAAAGCGACGGCGAAGAACACAAAATTTTCGTTTACTCAGGATTTAAGGGTGAAAATAAGGATCTGCCCGAGGAAACTTCACTGCAAAGAAAAATCAAGGCGCATTTACTTTCAGGCGGACATATTCTCGGAACCGCAGGAGTATACGTACCAAAAAAATAAAATATAAAATTGAGGTAAAATTTATGTATTGGGAAAACATGAGAGAAGAACAGTTTCCCATAGCGATAACAGACTTTTCAGGCCTTTGCATTCTTCCCTTTACCGCTATGGACAAAAAAGCACAGTATCTGCCGGTAGGCTCTGATGGTATGATAGTCGATTCCATAATAAAGGAAGCGACAAAAATCGAAAATGCAGTTGTATTTCCTACAGGCTCAATACTTGGTGAAACATCAGCCCTCCCTGTAAACGATGAAAACGGAAAGCCTACGAAGAAGGGCGCTATCCAGCTGAGTCAGGACCTTCAGCTTACCCTTCTTAAAGACCTTTGTGATGAAATAAATCGAAACGGCTTCAGAAAAATTCTTATTGTTCACAAGGGAGCGCAGGACTCGAATTTCCTTGGGGTATTTATGCGCTATATAAGCTATTTCAGATTCCCTTATGCAGTACTTATGGTAAGCGCTGTGAATCAAGAAATTTCAAAGCCCGAAAATGTTCTTAAGACCATACTTGAAAGACGCGACGAATTTCCCATGATAACCGATGAGGATATTAAAACTCTCGAAAAATGGTCTGAAACAGGCTACGGTGTAAAGGGCGGCAACGTTTACTTCACCTATGACAAGGACACAAACTTCAAGGATGTGGCTCTGCTTATGGCTGAAAACAAGGAGCTTGTGGCAGAGGACAGATATGAAGCGGAGAACTACGAGTGTACAAATGCTTCGAAAAATTTAAAAAATGCACTTGTAAAATATGCAGGAAGCGACAATATGGATTATCCCAATGGTTGTGTAGGATACGCTCCCTACGGTTGTACAAAGAGCATTGGTGAAGCGCTTCTTAAAATCAACGCCGAGTATCTCGCCGACGTTATCAAGATGATAAAAGAAGACGAGAGATGTGTCGTAAACGATGCAAGATATTGATTAAAGGAGGGGGCAATAATATGTTGTTTTGGGAAAGACTCAGAGAAGAAGAATTTGACGATGCTATAGAAAAATCGGGTGGACTTTGCGTTATTCCTATGGGATGCCTTGAAAAGCACGGTGAACATGAGCCTACGGGATGTGATTTATATATTGCAAGAACGGTGCTTGAAGAAGTTGCGAAGAGTGAAGATTTCGTCATTTTTCCTACCCCCCACTGGGTTGGAGACGTTTCGGGATTTCATTCATCAGCACCCAGCCCTACAAACACAAGGGGCGGTATAGGACTGAATACAATAACTCTTTTTAAGCTTCTTGAAGAATTATGCGACGAAATATATCGCAATGGATTCAATAAAATCTGTATTTTCAATGCACATGGTGGAAACCTTTGGCTTCTTCCCCAGTTCTTAAAAAGACAGGCGGAAAAGAAAAAGCCATACGCCACCTACTTCTATACCGTAGATGACAACGTTGAGGCTGTTATCCCCGAAAATCTTCTCAACAATATTTTAAACAGGCGCGACGAGTTCTCTTTTGTTACCGATGAAGATATCGAGATTTTAAGAGGATGGCTCTATGCAGGCTACGGCTTTGGCGGAGGTCATGCAAATTTCGTCGAGGATTGTCAGCTTATGGTAAGACACAAAGACCTTATTGCGCCCGACAGATACGATGCACTTTCAGGTCTTTCGACTCACAAGGCGGACTACCTCTTCAGCAAGGGGGTTCGATCAGTAAGAAGTGGCAACTACCCCAACGCTTATTCCGGATATGCTCCTCACGGGTCAAACGAGCGTATCGGTATGGCTATGATAAAGCTTGATGCCGAAAGAGGTCTCAAAGCAATCAGAGCTATAAAGGAAGACGAAAATGCCTTGAAAGCGGCAAAAATGCTTCAAAACTAATATAGCACAATAAAAAGTTCGACCTCCATATTAAATGGAGGTCGTTTTTCTATTTAATCTTAATCAGTTTTTCTCCGCAGCCGACACAAAATTCATTTTCCGAAGAATTTTTATAACCACACTTTGAACAATATACAACAGATTCAGCTTCCACCTTTGCCTCAGGCTTCACAAGCTTCTTATCCTTCTTCTCACGCTTTTGTCGAGGTGGCATACTCTTAACCTTCGTGAGTATTAAAATTATCAAAATCGACAGTACAAAGAGAGCGATAAAGACGATTGATGCTATCAACCATACCTCTTTTTCTTCTATAAGAGCACCGGCCTTTAATACCGACTCGTTTACAATATCCACAAAGTTGTTTGAGTTTATAGCGATTATTCTTCCGATAGATTGATACAATGAATAAACCATTGCAACAGAAATCGGAATAAGGACAGTTATGAAAACGTTTCTGATAAGAGTGAGGACTGCACCTCTTTTGTCTGATTTAACACGCTTATTATATAAAGCAATGAATATCACAAGTAAAAGTACAACAACTAAAACAACTATCAATATAGCTATTATAACAGCTATGTTTGATTCCGTGAAAAAGGTAGTTCCCACCGACTGCGACATTCTGTTTATTATAACCGACTGTTTCGTTACGTTTCCGCTTTTTGACGTTGCGGATATCTCAAAAGCATTCCTTCCGTTTTCAAGAGGAAGTGTGACGTTGAAAAGTCCGTTTTCGTCAACTTCAACATCCTTATCTCCTGCCTTAACAATGCATCCTGCATCGGTAGCACCGATCAGGACGTACTCTTTTTTGTCGGTCTGTACATCACCGGTTATTTCGTAAAGAAGGAGCGTCGGTGCAAGTCTATCTGAATAAATATAATACGTCTTTTTGAACAAAGTGTAATCGTTGACTCTCCAGGAAACAGAAATATTGTTATCCATCGAATCAAGGGTCAGATATGCTTCGCCTTTTTCAAGTAAAAAGATTTCTTCGCTATTATCGTTTATCTCCACAGTTGCAAAGACACCGTCAAGGAAAGCGGAAGCATCATACTCAAGCTTTGCTTCGGCAGACGTGGTTTGCTCCTCACTTACAACCGAAACAATATCACCCATCTTAGTATCTACAAACACAACGGCAGGGTTTGAAAGAATGCCGTCGTAATTTTTGTAATACAGTGTAAAGGTATAGCTGTCAGTGCCTATATCCGTTGCTAAAGAGGTCATATTTATGCTTGAATCAAACTCATTGAAATACACTCTCTCGCCACTGGTACTATTGACAATTTCAAGAACGTATGAGGAAACGCCGTATCTCGCCGACTCACTCCAATCTACTTTGAAGGAATCCTCTGTAAGATTAACTTCTACAAAAAAGCCATCAAGTGCTTCAGCGGTATATGGATTTACATAACTGAATACTTCACTTGCAACAAAACTGTCATAGACCAAGGTTCCGTTACTGTCGTTCTCGACTTCAAGAACGATACGGTAATCGTTATAGCTTGAAACGTTATAAAGGCTTGCGTAAACTACCTCGTCTCTGCCAACGTACCCACTTCCGGAGTATAGCTCCTTTGTTCCCGAAACATTGCCGTTTTCGTCAAGCGTTGCCAACATTAATTTGTATCTGAAATCCTTAATGTCAAGATGCTCTACCCTGAAATCAACCTTTATTTCATATTCGTTTTGGAGAAGATATTCGAACTTTGAAAGTCCGAACGCCGTAACGTAAGGAGCATATGAAGCATTTACGTTCTGATTAGACTTAAGGTCATACTTGATTTTCCAAGCGCCAGTCTTGGCAGAGGGCAATTTCAAATACAAAACCTTTCCCGTATCTTGAGGCTCAAGGACGCTTGCAGGATATTCTTTGCCGTCGGGAGAAATAAGTATAATGTCAGGTGTTTCTGTATCATACTCAATAGCAATAGACATATTCTTTTCACTATCGATCGTAAAGAGCTCTTTCTCAACGTATTCTGCAAAAGCGCAAAACGATAGCAT
Source organism: Eubacteriales bacterium (assembly GCA_045594565.1). GTDB lineage: Bacteria > Bacillota > Clostridia > Oscillospirales > SIG627 > RGIG6353. The sequence goes on along the minus strand of JAZNYT010000078.1, from coordinate 5,655 downwards.
TATCGCCAAAACAACCGCAAAAAGAGAAATATGTAAAGTCTTATTTAATACCATATTCACTTTGGTCTACCTCCTTAAAGCTTTGTTGTACCATGGTCGAGACCTTGACCGACTGACCACGTTACATAAACTTCTTTTTCTCTGTCCGGATTAAATATTCCGGGGTCTGACGAACGGGTCTTGAGTATAAATGTTCCACCATTAGCAGAAGGCATAAATCCTAATACCACCTGACCGTCAACAGCGCTCTTGGGGTGTAAAATCCACCACTGTAACTGAACGTGTCCCGTCGCAGTTGCCTCTATACCTATCAATCTGGAATGCACGGAGAATCTTCCTGTTGCCGACAAATCAATATCACAGTTGTCCGTCTCCCATACAACGCCCACTTGAATATCTGCCTGAAGTCCCGCCGCATCAACCGAATCCATACCAAGAATAACGCTTGTATATTCAAAGTTGCCTGCTTCGATATTCACCTTACCGAGTTGAATCTCTTCAAGCAGTTTAAAGGTCGTTTCAACTCCGATATATAAATCTCCAAGGCTGAACTGAATAGTCGTGTCATCAAGCTGGAACAATGCAGGGTCAGAAAAATACTTCTCTATACCGGGAAGATAACTGCTTACCTTGACCGTACTCAAATCAAAGGAGCCGCCTAAACGGGTCTTCCAAATGTTTGTTGTGTTGATTTTATCAGCAAAAAGCTTAAAATCGCTATACGTTACGGGTAACGTACCAATCGTTGATTTTATCGAAAAATCAGAACCGATTCCCACTTTTGAGGGAACAAGCTTCCAAAGTCCCGATTTACTTTCTCCGCCCGACCACTTTATCTCGAAGCTAAGTCCTTCACTGTCTATGAATGCGACTTTTGTACTTGCTTTAATCTCGTATTCATTATTACCTGTATCAAAGCTCAATTCAAATGATGCAGGAAGTATATAAATTGGCATTGAACCAAAATTTACCGGCATATAGCTTTCGGATGCCGACTCGTTCTTAAACTCTCCTGAAAAATCTATTTCATCAGGAGTGAAGTCTCCTCCAAGCGATATTTCGAAGGAGAAAAGATCATCCATTCCCGTTGCCTTAAGCAAAGTGTCCTGGAAAGGAAATCTTGTGTTGAAGGTATCGGTTTCGAATGAAATCTTATTGGGATAAAGATGCAAGCCCGGCGCATTAAGAGTAAATATGTCGGTTATATAGAGTCCGCCAGCATAAAGTAAAATATCGTCGGTCAAATATTTGTCATCATCCGGCAGATGAGAAATATCGTTATAAAGATCAAACGTTCCTAATGCAGGTACCTGCATCGCACGGCTGTTTTGTGCATAAAACATTTTTGCAAGGCCCTTTGCCGAATCCGTTGTGTATCTTATGTAAGAGCCGTAATAATCGCTCATTCTGATGCTATTTGAGTTAAGGTCTCCGTAAAGCTCTACTTCTCCAATAAAGTTGAGCCAACCGTTAAGAACAACGTTTCCTGAAAGAAGCGTTTTGTTTCCATCGGTCGTCACGGAAGAGGCAGAGAAAACGTAGGGACCAAATGCAACTCTCTTATCTTCGCCCTGAACCGATATGGTGAGTTCCTTCGCCAAGAAAGCACTCTTTCCGTTTATAGTAATTTTCGCATCGTAAATACCGCAAGCCATGGATGCGGGAAGGGTTACCGAGAAGGTGTTTTTGTCAATATACTCAATATCATTTTGAGTCAGAGCATATTTTAGAGCACCCGAAAGCTCAATGGTTACGTTATCCTGCTTTTCAAAGCCGTATCCTTTAAGATTTATCTTTGTTTCTTCGGTGCTTCTGTATATTCTCTTTACGTCAAAGCCACTGATTCCCCTGTCCTTCATGGTTACAAGGTTTATTTCATCTTCCGTCAGCTCTTTATTTTCGTCTTCCCCTCTCAAGGAATAATAATATTCATCATAAGAAAGGGAGTCGTCGTTGAAGGTAACCTTCAGACAACGGTTATTAACCGTTAAGGTGTCCTTAGCGGTAAACGTGATAATATATCTGTTAAGAATCTGACTTTTTAATCTCTGATAGAAATTTGTAAGAGTTGCCGAGTCGTTTACGTACACAAAGTCGCCACCGGTGGAGGTAGCAATTTTGCTCATATAACTGCTATTTGAAGATGAACCGAGTCCGAGGGAATAAACTACAATTCCTCTGCTCTGACAAGCAAGTCCTATTCTGGTCTCTATCTCGGAATCCGACATAGCGTATCCGTCTTCGCCGTCAGAAAGCAATATTACATAGTTCATTTCATCGCTCTTGTATTCAAAGGAATCAATTACCTCTACAAGAGAGAGTGCCATATTCGTGCCACCCGAAGCAACAAGCGAGCTTCCTGCTTCTGCAATTTCTTCGTTGGAGGTACCAAAAGGAAGGTTCATTTCTATATCACTTGAAAACGTAACAAGGGAAATTTTTTCAATAGACGTAGCGTTCTCTGCAAAAAGCGTAACAGCATTTCTTAAATCCGAAATAGGTGAACCCGACATACTTCCCGACACGTCGCAAAGAAGTAAAATGTTTGCTTTCTTTGCGTCCACTTTTTCTACCTTGAAGTTTTCAATATCAGCAAAGCAGTCGGAAAGTGTAATTGCCTCCGAAAGCTCCTTGGCGGTCAAAGAAAGAGATTCGTCGACGTTCAGAGTCGCTTTAATTTCAGGGAACGCTTCAACGTTTACCGACGTGAAATTGAGAGAGATTCTCTTTCTGCTGACATAATCCGTCATAAATGATGAAAAATCCTGACCGTCCTGATTTTCCTGACTTTCGGGATTATCTGCAGCGGTAGAGTTTACAACCTCTGCTATAACTTCATCGGAAGTGTTTTCTATTATGTCATCAACGTAGCTTACAACGTCCTTGAGCTTTTCGGGATTATCCTTATTTGTAATTACGTCAACTATTTTATGTACAGGTGCAGTAAATTCTTCGTCATTACAAGCACCAACAGTTCCGAGCGCCTGAGTTATTGAGCTTTCCGCGAGCTCGTCATTTCCGTTCTGAAGCTCTATTCTCGCAAGCTGAATGTATGCCTTCGACCTGTCATCAAAGGCTTCGTCTCGAGCCATAACCGAAATGTCGTCCTTCAGCTTATTGATTGCAGGATAATCTGATGAATTTTCAACGGATTTTATAAGAGTATCAACTCTCTTTAACAAGGTTTCCTTTTCGTTCGGTATTTTATCGTATACCTTTTCCAGTTGAGCGACAACCTTTTCACACATTTCTTTATAGTTGCCTATATAGGACTCTTCAAAGTTAGAATCCTTAACAAGTCCGCCCATATAAAGCTCAGCTGCAACTGCAAGCTCTTCAAAGCTTGATTTTGAGCTGATAGACCTTACAATGCCTCTGAAGTCCTGAACGAGCGCCAAAAGCTTAAGACGGCAAAGAGAGACAGCGGGAACGTCAAGAAAAGACGGATCTTTTTCTATCGTGTCTTCAAGCTCATCAAGTATTTTCTCTATTGCTTCTTTGTCATAATTGTTGTATCGAAGATAATCATCATAAACTTTATCAGCATCGGCAAGCACCGTTGCGACTTTTTTCACACGCTTTTGTCCGTCGAGCTTACGTTCAAGCACCTTCTTTGCATATTCTGTAAGCGCCTCTACAGACGAGTAATCCTTTAAGCCGATTGCATCCTTGGCCAAAGACAAAAGCTTTTTATCAAGAGATTTTGCATCCAAAACAGCTACTTTATTTAAAAGAGCGGCTGTCGCTCTGGAATTTCCCTCTGCAGCACTGATATAAGCATCACAAAGAGTCATCTCCACTGAATCCAAGCGATTTTCTCTCATATCTTTGAGAAGCTGCCTTGCATATTCGGTATCTCCGCTCGATGCAAGTGAAAGAATAAGCGCTATTTCAGAATCCTCCGCTATATCTTTATCTGTCTGCGCAGTAATCGTAACAGAAAAAAGTGCTATCAACAGAGCAAAATAAGCACTGCAACAGCTTTAACGGTAAATCCTTTGAATTTTCCCATCATTTTGACATCCCCTATAAAAATTTATATGATGTTATTATACATTATTTTACATATAAAGTCAAAGTTATTTTTCTTTTTTAATTAAATTTAACGTATATTTCTTTAAGTAATCCTCCCTCTCCTATTGACAGGTGGATTTTTTTATGCTATAATTCATTTAACAATTAGGTTAAATGTTAAATGAAAGGAGCATATAATGGGACTTCAAAATACACTTCGAGCGCTTTCCGACCCAACAAGACGAGAAATTCTCAATTTATTGAAAAAAGGCAGACTGTCGGCGGGAGATATCGTTGACTCCTTTGACGTTACAGGCGCATCTATTTCGAGGCATTTATCGATACTTAAAGATGCAGACCTGATAAGGGACAAGCGCGAAGGAAAATATATTTTTTATGAATTGAACGCTTCGGTGTTTGAAGAAATTATCCTTTGGATAAAAGGATTTAAGGAGGATGGCGATAATGATTAAACAAAATAAGCAAAAACTGATATTGGCATCAATATTTACAGTACTCCCCTCTATTGTGCTTTATATTTTGGGAAGATTTATTGAAAAGGAAACAACCATTAAAGACTTCTTTGGTTTTTTAATTTTTATTTCATTGTTTTTACTTGTAATTTTTTGGCTTTGTATACTCGTAACATACTACGACAACAAGGATAACGAACAAAATACGAAAGTACTAAATCTTCTCCTTTGGATAATGCCCTCTATTTCTGCTCTCTTGTCGGTGGTAACGCTTCTTGTATCCTTGGGCAAGGATACGTACGTTTCAAATATTATGTCGGTATTTTTCGGTATTGTATTCGTTGGTATAGGTAACTATCTTCCCAAGTGTAAGAGGAACAGAACAATAGGAATGAGATTTAAATGGACTCTCACAAACGAAGAAAACTGGAATAAGACACACCGTTTTTCAGGCTTTTTGTTTACTGCTTGTGGAGTGATTCTTATACTTGCTTCCCTTCTTTCGGAAAAATTCATTTTTCTTACGTTTCCTGTCGTTGTGCTTGTAGCTTGTGTTGCATCTTCTCTTTACTCCTATCTATACTACAAGAAGCAAATAAAAAATGGTACGGCAACAAAAGAGGATTTTAAAACAAAAACGAACAAAAAGACGAGCGTTTTATCTGTAATTGCGATCATAATCGTCGTTTTCGCTGCAACCTCTTCGCTTTTTGTCGGAACTCTCTCGACAGAAATTCAAAATGACGGAATTAAGATATGCTTTACGTTCTGGAAAGACAGTGAAATAAGTTTTGCGGATATAGACAGTGTGGAGTACATCGAAAACGGTGTAGACGGAAGAAGAGTATACGGCTTTGGTTCTCCAACTTTTCTCGTAGGCGTATTCAGAAACGATGAATACGGCTCGTACACACGCTATACTCACACAAAGCAAAAGGAATGTATCGTTATTGATATCGATGGAGATAAATACGTTGTAAATGCCAAAACACCCGAAGAAACAAAAGCTCTTTTTGAAAAAATAAAGTCAAGTACTTAAAGTACTTGACTTCAGCCTGTCGAAAAAAGCCCATCTCAATATAGTGAGATGGGCTTTTGGAATGTAAAAATGTTTTTTAAGAAGTGAAATAAAGAATAAAGCGAAGGAGCTTCGAGAAACTCGAAGTCT
>JAZNYT010000077.1:0-28078 GCA_045594565.1 Eubacteriales bacterium | reverse complement strand
ACGAAAGTGTGCATTTGATGATATAATGTCCATAGAAAATAGCTCCTTGCGATTTGTGTTTTTGTAGTTATTAACATTATATCACATTGGAGTCTATTTTCTTTTTTTATTTGTCACCCATCAATTGTATCATAACATTTTGACAAAAAAAGCACTGCAAAAAATCATTTTTGCAGTGCTTTCAGTACTTTATATCTCGGTTATGGTATCAATTTCCACAAGAACGTTCTTCGGAAGCTCTTTTACGGCAACACAGCTTCTTGCAGGTTTAGAGGTGAAGTATTTCGCATAAATCTCATTGAACGCCGCAAAATCTTCCATATTTTTCAAAAAGCAGGTTGTCTTCAATACCTTTTCTATAGACGTACCGCTTGCTTCAAGAAGGTTCTTGATATTCTCGCAAACCTGTACCGTCTGCTCCTCGATAGTTGTGCCCTCAATCTGTGAGGTGGCAGGGTTTATAGCTATCTGACCCGACGTGAATACGATATTTCCCAGAACCGTCGCCTGTGAATAAGGTCCTATTGCCGCGGGGGCTTTGTCAGTTGATATATACTTCATAAAAAATACCTCTCTATTCTACTATTTTAAAGCTTTCTTTTTTAAGTGCCTCGATAATCTCAAAAACGTGCTCGTAGTTTCTTGTTTCGAGTACTACTCTCAGATAACAACCGTTGACGTTGGTAGTGCCCACGTTTCTTTCATGCTGAACGCTCACCACGTTTGCGCCGTGGTCTGCAATAACTCTCGTCACGTCCTTAAGCTGACCCGGACGGTCAAGAAGGTCGAGAAGAATACTGGTCTGCCTTCCCGATTTCAAAAGACCGCGGTCTATAACTCTTGACAAAATGGTAACGTCTATATTGCCTCCCGATACAACCGACACGACCTTCTTGCCCTTTACGGGGAACTTATCGAACATAGCTGCGGCAACAGAAACTGCGCCCGCACCCTCGGCAACCGTCTTTTGCTTTTCGATAAGTGATAAAATAGCCGTTGATATTTCATCGTCTGTAACAACCGCAATGTCGTCAACGTATTTATTTACGATTTCATAGGTAAGGTCGCCCGGACGCTTTACCGCGATTCCGTCGGCGATAGTTGAAACAGAAGGAAGAGTTTCTATTTCTCCGCCTCTTACGGAGTTAAACATACTTGGTGCGCCCTGTGCCTGAACTCCGTACACCTTGATGGAAGGCTTGAGAGATTTCACGGCATAAGCGATACCCGAAATAAGTCCGCCTCCTCCGATAGGAACTATAATGGCATCGCAATCGGCAAATTCGTTTACGATTTCAAGCCCTATTGTTCCCTGTCCTGCGATTACGTCCTCGTCATCAAACGGGTGGACGAAGGTATACCCCATTTCGTCCTTCAAGGAAAGCGCCTTAGCGTAGGCGTCATCATAGCACCCCTCTACAAGAAGCGTTTCAGCGCCATAGCTTTTTGTTGCCTCAACCTTTGATATGGGAGCTGTATCGGGCAGACAGATAAGTGACTTTATTCCGCATTTTGAGGACGCAAGAGCTACACCCTGCGCATGATTTCCCGCCGAGCAGGCAATAACTCCCTTTTGCTTTTCTTCGTCGGTAAGACACGCTATTTTGTAGCCTGCACCGCGAAGCTTGAATGAGCCTGTATATTGAAGATTTTCAGGCTTTAAGAAAAGATTCGTACCATCGGCAATCCCCTTGGTGCTTCTTATTTTTTTTCTCTGACGATATCCTTCAGCACTAATGATGCATGGAAAATTTTGTCAAGTGTAATCATTCTGTCAACCTCACAACGTTTTTCTAAATTATAACACTAAAAAAATTTTTTTCAATATATTAGGTAAAAAATACACCGCATATATATTGCCCGTTGGGAACAAATTATACTTGGGCACTTTGAGAAGTGTCCGAAGAGAGAAGTCGATTCGGGGAGAAAAACAATGTTAACACCAAAACAAAAAACGAGCTTGACGCGACTGTTTTCTCTTATTTTTGTCCTTGTTTCCGTCTTTGCGCTGTCTGTCAGCGCAGACGGATTTTCGGGCAAGGAGGTATATCTCGGAGGATTCCCCTTTGGCCTTAAAATAGACGCCGAGGGAGTTATCGTTACCGAGGTCTCGGACTTTGACAGTACCCTCGGACGTGTCAGTCCTGCCAAAGACGCCGATATCAGAGCCGGCGACACAATTCTTTCGGTTAACGGCGAAAGAGTTGACACGGTGGAGGAAATGTCCGACATTATCTCCACCTCAAAAGGCAAAAGACTTACCCTCGAAATAAAAAGAAACAGAGAAAAGCTCACAAAAAATCTTATTCCTGTATTGACACAGGATAAAAAAGGATATAAAAGCGGTCTTGTTATAAAAGACGACACCGCAGGAATAGGGACGGTTACCTTCGTGAATAGCGATAGGCTCTCCTTCGGAGGTCTCGGTCACGGTATATGTGAGAGAAACACCACAGAGGTGCTGCCCCTTAAAACCGGAACGGTACACTCAGCAAAAATAATCGACGTGGTGCGCGGCACAGATGAAAAGCCCGGAGAGCTCAGAGGGATCATCGACGAAAATCCATCGGGTATACTTTCGATGAATACCGAAGTGGGGGTTTTCGGGAAATTTTATAATGAGCCTGAAGCTCTAGTGAAAATCAAATCCGCTCCCAAGAGCGAGGTCGTCGCAGGAAGCTGCACTGTATACACCACGCTTGATGGCGCAAGTGTTACCTCGCTTGATGCGGAAATCACAAAAATTCTCGACAAAGATTCAGACACCAAAAATTTTATTGTAAGACTAACCGACAAAAATGCGCTTGAAAAATCAGGAGGTATCGTTCAGGGAATGAGCGGTTCACCTATAGTTCAGAACGGACGCCTCATCGGCGCGGTAACACACGTTCTTATGCGTGACCAGCGTGAAGGATATGGGATATTTATAGAGAATATGCTCTCGGAAGCGGAGAAAGTAAAATAACTCAAAACCCGCATATTTAGTATATGCGGGTTTTTCTATTACTTATCAGTTATAATTCCTTCCAATTCATCAATATGGCAAAGTGTATTAAGATAAGTTTTCCCAAACTTACTCTTATCGCAAAGAAGATAACTTTTTTCTGAATTGTTTATCATTATTTTACGCATAGAATTTTCTAAAATAGAATTATCTGTTGCGAGTCCATCCTCTGTTATTCCTCTACATGAGAAAAACGCCACATCAGCATTATATCGGCTTAAAACGCTCTCGGCATCTGTTCCGATATAAGAAAAAGATTCTTGAGTAAGTTCGCCTCCCGTGCATATGGTTTTTATGCCCATTGCTGCAAGTTCAATAGCTGTTTTTGCTCCGTTGGTTATAACAAATATGTTTTTAAATTCAGAAAGATATGGCAATAAATGAAATGCTGTTGTAGAAGCATCAAGCATCACAACATCTCCATCTTTTATATAAGCCACAGCCTTTTTTGCTATAATTCTTTTTTCATCATTTTGCTCCATATCACGTATAAACAGTGGTATTCTCTGGTCGGCATAATTAACCTTAAGTGATACATTTCCACGCTTGCAGACTACAAGCTCCTTCTTTTCCAAGGCTATTATATCCCTTCTTACAGTGGGCTCGCTTATAAATAGCTTCGTCGCAAGTTCTTTTACTGAAACGGTTCCGTCGCTCAGTAAATTAATATAGCTTTTCTCTCGTTCATATAATGGCATACACTCACCTCACTTACTATAATAATCATTTTTTGATTATTTTTCAAGAGTATTTTTTATTTTTGCAATCAATAATCGATAAATTCATCAATATTATTTTTAAATATTGATTGTTCTAACGACTTTTAGTAAAATATTGTTAAAATCTGTGTAAGGTGGTTGAAATATGGAATACAAAAAATCAATAGAGTATGTAAAGCATACACAAGTAGCAGTAATCGGTGGCGGTCCTGCAGGAATATGCGCAGCGGTTTCAGCAGCTCGCATGGGTATGAAGGTTTTATTAATTGAACGTTACGGAGCCGTAGGAGGAAATCTCACCTTGGGTAATGTAAGCCCTATTCTGGGAAAAACATCAGAAGGCACAATGTATGACGAAGTCATCGGTATGCTCTCCGAAAAGCATCTTGACGAAGAAAAAATCGAGACACGAAACGGAAAGGAAATACATATTGATCCGGAGGAAGCAAAGGGCATACTTATAAAATTTCTGCACGACAACAATGTTGAGGTAATGCTTCAATGTACCCTTGCAGATGTAATTGTTGAAAATAATAAGATTACATCTGCGGTTGTTACAACTCATAATGGACTTATGGCTGTTTATGCAGACCGTTTTATTGATGCAACAGGTGACGGAACGGTGGCATATCTGGCAGGCTGTGAATATAAAATGGGGCGTGAAGATAATCTTACACAACCCGTAACTCTGGAATTTACAATAAATAACGTTGACGAAAGCCGTGCCATTATGTGTTTCGGCGGAAGTGATCCAGTTACACTCCCTGACGGCAAAAAATATTCAAATTTCTGTAAAGAATGCGAAAAAAACGGAATACTCCCCAAAAACGTTTCTATTGTAAGGCTTCACAAAACTTTTTATAAGGGCGAGCGTAACGTTAATGCAACGCAGATGAACCGTATAAACGGTCTTTTAAGCGAAGATATATATAAAGCTGAAGTGGAGCTCAGAAGTCAGATCGAGATTGTAATTGAATTTTTGAGAAAGTATATTCCCGGATATGAAAATTGTATGCTGAAAACATCTGCATCAACCCTCGGTGTACGTGAAACGCGAAGAATTACAGGCGATTACGTGATGAATGATGATGATGTGGAAAAAGGAAATCATTATGAAGATGCAGTGGTTCACAATGCTTGGTTTTTGATTGATATTCATAATCCTGCAGGAGGAGGTCAGGCGGAGGGACGTTCCAAAATAGCTGAGCCCTATGATATCCGCTACGGTGCATTGCTTCCAAAAGGTATTGAAAACCTTATGACCGCCGGAAGATGCATTTCCGGTACACACAGAGCCCATGCTTCATACAGAGTTATGGCAATTTGTATGGCAACAGGAGAAGCCGCAGGAACTGCAGCAGCACTAAGCATAACAGAAAACGTAACTCCCAGAGAATTGTCTGCACAAAAGATAAGAACCGTTCTGTCTGAAAAGGGCGTAAATTTTAACTGACAGGTGATTAAATGAATTTGATGAATATAAAACAATGTAAATGCGGAAAAGCACATACATTTGATTCTGAAGTTATAACAGGCAAAGGTGCAATAAATCAATTATCGCAGATAGTCAAGAAGTTTAACGCAAAAAAAGTGTTTGTTATAGCAGATAAAAATACTTTCTCTGCTGCAGGTGAAAAAGCTTGTAAAATTCTTGAAGAAAATGAAATAAAAGTTTTTAGCTATATTTTTAAAAAAGACTCTTTAGAGCCGAATGAAGAAAACGTGGGACTTGCTGTAATGAATTTTAATCCCTCATGTGATATTGTTGTAGGCGTGGGCTCGGGCGTAATTAACGACATCAGTAAAATCGTTGCAAACGTTACGGGGAAACCGTATATTATAGTGGCAACAGCACCTTCTATGGACGGTTACGCTTCTGCCACCTCCTCAATGACGATGGAGGGAGTAAAAATTTCTCTTAACAGTAAATGCGCTGATGTGATTATAGGAGATACTGATATACTTTGCAATGCACCGATAAAAATGATGCTGTCGGGACTGGGAGATATGATTGCAAAATATGTAAGTATTTGCGAGTGGAGAATTTCTAATCTTATAACAGGTGAGTATTATTGCGAAGAAATAGCAGAGCTTATAAGAAAATCTTTGAAAAAGTGCATGGATAATGCCGATGGGCTTTTAAAGCGTGATGAAAATGCAGTTAATGCAGTTTTTGAGGGATTGGTTATAGGTGGCGTTGCAATGAAATTTGCAGGGCTATCCCGCCCTGCTTCCGGCGTTGAGCATTATTTATCTCATATCTGGGATATGCGAAGTGCAGAATTTGGCACACCCGCCGACTTTCACGGTATTCAATGTGCAGTGGGCACCTTGATTTCCATAAAGCTTTATGAAAAAATTAGGAATATACTTCCTGATAAACAAAAGGCATTGGAATATACCAAAAGCTTTGACTTATGTGCATGGAACAAGGATTTAAGACTCTTTCTCGGCAAAGGCGCCGAAAGTATGATTGCACTTGAGAAAAAAGAACAAAAATATGACTTTGAAAAACATAAGGCAAGATTACAAGTTATAGTTGATAACTGGGATAACATTAAACGTATAATGGATGAAGAATTGCCCACTTATGAGTGTATGAAAAAATTATTTGAACAACTGGGCATTCCGACAACAATGAAAGAAATTGGTCTGGACGAAACAATTCTTCCTATGACATTCAAAGCAACAAAGGATATAAGAGATAAGTATGTTCTTTCAAGACTGGCGTGGGATTTGGGAATTTTGGATGAAATAATTTGATTGATAATAGGGTAAAAATAATGAAATTGTCTTTTGATGAGATAAAAAATATTGTGTTTGGTGCAGAACAAATTTCACAGAAAGAAGGGTACTTTTGTTTTCATAGATTCACAGAAAGTGAAAAGCCGGCATATTCTGACTCCGCTGATTTAATGAGAAAGACTAATGCAACATCCGGTATACGTTTGGATTTTTGCACTGATGCAAAGATATTATCTTTTGATTATAAAATAGTGAGTGCATCTTCGCGTAATTTTGTATCGTTTGATATTTTTATAAATGAAATTTTTTCTGATACAGTTACATATACAGATGCAGAATCGGAAATTATTGGTAACTATACAAAAACACTTCCTGAAGAAAAAAACGTATAACAATTTTTTTGCCTAATTTGTACAGTATGCAGATTAAAAACTTTGTTTTAGAAGATGTCGCTTTTTTAAAAAGTTATAAGCATAAAATGAAAATTGTATCGTATGGAGATTCAATAACTCAAGGATATGATGCATGTATTTCTTCAAATTCATATATAAATCAGTTATCATATATGTTAGACGGTTTTGTCTATAACAAGGCAATAGGCGGTGACATATTTAGACCCATTTTAATTGTGGAAAAAACTTTTAGTCCTGATATTGTTACGGTTGCTTACGGAACAAATGATTGGAGCAAGTGTTCAAAAGAAGAATTTGCCAAAAATATGCCTTCTTTTATAAGGAACATCACAGCAAATTATAAAGATTCCAAAATATTTATTATTACACCTATCTAGAGAAAAGATAACAAAAAAAGTGTTCAGTTCGGAATTTTTGATGAAATGGTTGCAATGATTTCGGATGAGTGCAAAAAGTATGAAAATCTAAACATTATCAAAGGTCAAGATATTCTGCCGCATAGTGATTTTCTTTATGAAAAAGACGGTATTCATCCTAACGACGTGGGAATGTTACTATATTCGTCTAACCTTTATAGGGAAATGTTGAAGGTATTATAAATTTAAAAACTGAGTGACATATGAAGTAATTTAAGAATATATGCTGTAAATAAAGAATAAAGGACGGGTTGATTTTATGAGACGCGAAGTAAATATAAAATATGCTAAATACGACGTAGTTGTTGTAGGCGGTGGTCCTGCCGGTGTATGTGCAGCAATATCTGCCGCGCGGATGGGCGTAAAAACTGTGCTTATAGAACAGGGTGGATTTTGCGGCGGAATGGCAACAATGGGTCTTGTGGGACCATTTATGACTTGTTATGATGCAAAAGGCGAAAAAATGATAATTCGTGGCATATTTGAAGAGATTGTCAATCGAATGGTGGAGAAAGGTTATGCCATACACCCTTCAGAAGTTATGGGCGGAACGGCATTCACATCCTGGATTAAGATTGGACATGACCATGTGACTCCCTTTGAAGCAGAGGGGCTGAAGCTGGTTCTTGATTGTATGCTTAAAGAGGCGGGTGTAGAAATATTGTATCACACAAGTTTTATTGAACCCATATTAAAAGAAAATACTATTGTGGGTGTTTCAGTTTCTTCTAAATCAGGTATTGAGACAATATATGCGGATGTTGTGATTGACTGTACGGGTGACGGTGATGTTGCCGCACGGTGCGGTGTGCCTTATGAAAAAGGAAATGAAGAGTTGGGACAGATTCAGCCGGCGACAATGTTTTTTCATATTTGCAATGTGGATACAGATGCAGTTGAGGCGGACATAAAGGCAAATAAGGATAATTTCTACCGTAAGGACGGAGTGAATTATCGTTCCCTTCACTGGAGAGTTTCGGAGGCTCGTGAAAATGGGGACTGGACATTAGACAGGGTAAGCATAGGTATTTTCAGAATGCCGCAGAAGGATGAATGGTGTGTTAATACCTCAAGAATTATGGGAGTTGACAGTACCGATAATAAAAGTCTCACCATGGCAGAAATAGAAGGCAGAAAACAAGCAGATGAAATTATGAGGTTTTTCAGAAAATACGTTCCTGGTTGTGAAAATGCGAAGCTTAAGTCCACTGCCTCATATATTGGAATCAGGGAAAGCAGACATATAAAGGGTGAATACCGACTTACGGCAGAAGATTTACTCGAATCAAGGGTGCCGGAAGACAATATTCTGCTTGCTGCAAATTCGGTGGACGTACACGGTAGATTTGGTCCTAAAAGCAATGAATACATTACTATAAATGGCGATTATTACGGTGTGCCATACCGGTCTTTGGTTCCGGTTGAAATTGATCAGCTGTTGATGGCTGGACGGTGCATAAGTGCTGATTCCACAGCGGCAGGAGCGGTTCGTGTTATGCCACCCTGTATGGCGATGGGACAAGCAGCAGGAATAGCGGCAGCACTGTCGATTCAAAATAAATGTACAGTCAGAAACTGCGATACTGATTTAATTCGCAGTACGCTGAAAGATCATGGTGCATTTCTAGGATAACAGAATTTTGTTGACCCCTATTGACAACAGTCGTGAGCGGTTCGCCAATTGTCCAAAACGGAAAGCTCATTGGAGCTGTCACCCACGTTCTCATGCGCGACCAGCGTGAAGGGTATGGGGTATTTATATAGGATATGGTAAAAGAGAGTCGGTTTTGACTCTCTTTTATAGCTTTTTATTCTTTCGGTACTGTTTTGGAGAAAGTCCTGTTTGATTGCGGAACAATTTGCAAAAGTAAGCCCCATCGTAAAAACTAAGCTCGTCGGAAATCTCGCCTATAGACATATTCGTGGCTTCAAGGAGATATTTTGCTCTGTTAAGCTTCTCTTTCATTCTGAACTCTGTCGGAGACATTCCGGTTTTCTCGCTGAAGATTTTGCGAAGTCCGCTTTCACTCACCGAGCATTCTCGCGCAATTTGACTTATAGGCATATCAAAGTTTGTTTTAAGAAGCGTCTTTGCTTTATTAAGAGCTTGGTTCGATGCAGATTCTGATGATTCTTTTTGTCTCAAGGCATAATCCAAAAGCAAAATGAAGAGTCCTTTATTGCGCAGATTTGTACTTTCGATACTGTAGTACTCATTGACGAAATTTTCGAATAGTTCAATACAGTGAAAGGAAGCATTTTCGGCAACAACACAGGGCTTGGTGAAGCCGAAATCGGTATCAGCTTCAAAATTTATGAGAAAATTTTCAATCTTGCCCTCATCTATTCGAAACATTGCTTTGTAAAAAGCATTCTTCGGTAAAAATACTATATTCCCCTTACTTACAGAAAGAGTTTCGGCTTCGGGGGACACGAAATCTATTTGTCCATTCAAAACGAGCATTATTCCGAAATCCGGCCGAGGCTTTCCCAAATAACTGAAGCTTTCCTGCGACCAGTGCTGTTTTAGCGCCTTTGTTGGAAATAAATTACAATTTACGTCAATCATACCATCACTTCCTTTTAAAAACATTATATATCATTTTAGCGAAAAATACAATTATTTTACCGAAATATATATTTTTTTGCGGGTTTTGATATGATATAATATACAAAAATTATAAAGGAGTGCAGTTATGAAAGGAAAGCAGATTATAACGGATAAAAATCATTTTTTAACAGAAGTTGAAGTATTTCCCGCCCTCAAGGTTTCCCGCGCATACACTCTTAATATTTCAAATGAAGCAAATGAAAATTTTAAAGGATTCGGTGTAGCCATAACAGGCTCATCCTGTTACAATCTCAGCGTTATGAAGCCGAAGAAAAGAAAGGAGCTTTTAGAGAGCCTTTATTCGAGTGAGGGTATTGGCTTATCCGTGGGCAGAATCAGTATAGGCTCAAGCGACTACTCGGCAGAGATTTATTCTTACGCCGACCTGCCTTTTGACACAGAGCTTAAAAGCTTTTCCATTGAACGCGACAAGGCGTATATAATTCCGATGATTAAAGAAATTCTCGAAATAAAGCCTGACCTCTTTCTTTTTGCTTCGCCCTGGAGTCCACCCGCATGGATGAAAACGGGTGAGAATATGTGTGGCGGATATATGCGAGAGGAATACGTTGAGTGCTATGCTGAATATATCACAAGATTCATAAAAGAGTATCGAAAAAACGGTATCAAAATTTCAGCGATAACACCTCAAAACGAGCCCAATACTCAACAAAATGGACTTATGCCAGCATGTATATGGCATCCTGAAATTGAAGCAAAATTCGTCAAAGCATTAAGAAAAAGGCTTGACGAGGAATGCCTTGACGTAAAAATTTGGTTATATGACCACAGCTTCTCAGATGCAGACAGAGTACTGTGGCAGCTTGACAGCTGCGATGGCTTGAAGGATGCCGCAGATGCGATAGCGTTTCACTACTACGACGGAACGATTGAGGAGACATTAAAAATCAAAAGAGCATACCCCGAAAAAGAATTGCACTTTACCGAGGCGGGTCCAAGGCTTTATGATAATTATGAAACCGATTGGTGCAAATGGGGTATTATGATATCAAAGGCTATAAAATGCGGTTACTCTTCATTTACGGGCTGGAATTTAATGCTCAATGAAATGGGTGGGCCTAACGTGGGACCCTATTTCTGTGGCGGACTTGTAACGCTCAACACCTGTTCAGAGGATATATCATACAGCGGTCAATATAAGGCATTCGCTCATATAGCTAAGTATATCAACAAAAACTCAAAGATATATCCTGTATCGGTCGGAGAGGAATATGACTTGCCAATGAGTGCATATCCAAAAGAAAATAGAGATATAGAAGGATTTTGCATTGACAACAATGACGGCAAAAATGTATTTATCCTTATAAACCCGAATGCTGATAAAAGGCAAATACAGTTTAACCTGAACGGTATATGGTGGTATGCGGAACTAACTCCGGAAAGCATATCAACCATTATTATTGAATAAAAGAAGGCTCTGCGGAGCCTTCTTTTGTTTAGGTAATAAGTAATAAGTTGGAGGAGAGGTTGATTTTTAAATGCTGTTTTATAAATTATCGCTTTATCTACAGAAGTATTTACCGGGGGAAAGCCCTACGCGCTTTGTAAATTCTCTTGTAAAATGACAGGGCTCGGCATAACCGCACAGGGAGGCAATTTCGGAAATTGAAAAATCCCCCGACTTTAACAGAGTTTTTGCATAATCAATGCGTTTTTTTATCAAGTATTCCTTCGGTGACACACCAAAGTAATTCAAAAACAACCGTCTGAAGTACACGTCGCTGATTCCGCACAGCTCTGCAAGAGAGGCAACGCTCAAAGAATTATCGGTAAAGCTTCTGTTAATAACGTCAATGGCAGGCTCGATAATCAAAAGCTGGGATTTGGAAACGTATTCCTTATGTAATTCTTTTTGCGCTTTAAAAACGGCATCGTAAACGGCTCGCATAGCGATGACCGAGCATAAAGGGTCTTTACTTTTCCAAGCATCGGTTGCCGCCTTGAAATTATGAAAGAGTCCATCCGCATTCCTGAACGCCACGCTGAAGGGCTCGTCAGCAATATCGGAGTCAAAATTGATGGCATAGCAGCCACCGTTTTGAATTTGTTCTACGTGGTAAGATGCCCCTTTAGGCAAATAGAACAAGCTGTTCCCCTCGGTTTTCATAACGTACCCGTTGTCGAAGACGTAGTTTCTGATAACGTCGGCATCGTTCAATACAAGCCCATGAAACACTCGATTCTTATGAGCCGCCTTACCGGTGCTGGGCGCAACGTATACGGCAGCGCTGATTTTGCTTATTACGACGCTTTCCCAAAGCTTATTCATTTCTTGCTACCTCGAACGTGTTATTTAATTTATTATATAATACAGTTTCGATTTAGTCAATTATTTTGTTTTATTCATTTACATAATCTTCAAAAAAATATATAATTTTATCGTAAAAATACAGTTTCTGAAAGGAGTCTGCCATGGAATATATAAACGATAAGGATTTTGAATATATCATAAATAAATACCACGACACCTCAAAGTATTTCGACGGATTTGCGCGTTTCATCCGTCGAGACGAGCTGTTTTCATCCGAAACGGGCATGGAGCCGCACGACATCATTTCGGGTATAACCGAAAACGACAAGCAATACGAAGGGTTTCCGCATCCGATACGTAAGGCGCGCGCTCTCGAATACGTTTTGAAAAACACAAGAATAGCTTGTGATGAACGAGATATTTTTCCCGCAATCAATATGATTGACCGCCCCTTAAATCAAGCGCTCATAATAAAGTGGAGAAATGAATTGTTTGGTGAAATCATTCCCGACGTTGAAAAGAGACGCTCACAGCTCGAACGGGACGGCATTGTTACAATTTGGCCCGACTACGATCACAGCGTTCCCGTTTGGGAGAGGCTTTTTACCCTTGGCTTTGTCGGAATTTTAGAGGAAAGCGAGGCGGCTCGTAAAAGTCGCCCTCTCAATGAAAAAGAAAATGCATTTTTTGAAGGAATAAGGATAACCTATGAAGCCGTCATCGCCTTCATAGGACGTCTTGAAGCTGTGGCGACCACCGAGAAAATGAAAAAAGCCCTCCATACTATACGCTGTGGCGCTCCCAAAAGCTTTTACGATGCGCTTCTTTTATCATATCTGTATTTTATTATCAGCGAGCATATTGACGAGCTTCAGGTGCGTTCGCTTTCGGGCTTTGATATTGCGTTTTATAAATTCTATAAAAACGACCTTGAAAACGGAGTATCTCCCGAGGAGATAAAAAAAGACCTTGCCTATTATTTCCTTCAGTTTACCGCTATCGGCAATTATTGGAATCAGCCCGTATATCTCGGAGGTGAGAATGCCGACGGTACAACGGTAATGAACGAGCTGTCCTATCTTTTCCTTGACGTTTACGACAATATGAATATTTATAACCCTAAAATTCAAATAAAGGTGTGTGAATCCACCCCGAAAGCAATTTTACTAAAAGCGCTTGATATGATTCGTCGAGGTAAGAACAGCATCGTTTTCCTTTCGGACAAAACTATCAGACGCGCTCTTGAAAGAGCCGGCGTTTCTCCCGATGATGCAAGAACCTGCAAGGTTACGGGCTGCTATGAATATTCTACCTACGAATCATTCGGCATAGGTATGAATTATCTGAATATGATGAAGCCTTTGGAGTATACGCTTCACAAAGGCTGCGACGGTGTAACCGGCGTATTTTCAGGACTCGCCAGCCCCGCCCTCTCCGAATATACTACCTTTGAGCGTTTACTTGAGGAATACAAAAAGCATTTACTTCGCATAATAGACGTTACCACAGAAACAGTTATGGGATTTGAAGGGTATCTTGCCGAGATTAACCCATTGTCACTGCTCTCCGCCACCTTTCCTTCTTGTATCAAAAATGCCAAGGATGCTATCGGCGGAGGCGCCGCTCGTAACGGTTCCGGTATCTCCTTCGGCTTTCTCGCTGATATAACCGATTCTCTCATGATGATTAAAAAATACGTTTTTGAGAAAAAAGAGCTGACACTTGACGAGCTTGTGTCAGCCTTGGACCAGAACTTTGAAAACAACGAAATTCTCCGAAAAAAGCTTCTCGCCGACCGCGAAAAGTGGGGAAATAACAAAGAGCGTCCCGATGCCATTGCAGTTGACCTTGTAAGCTTTATTACGAAAAATCTCTGCGGCAGGCCAAATTCCCGCGGGGGCAAATGGGGTTGCAGCTTTCACGTAGCGAGAATGTCTTATGCGCAGGGCAAGAAAACCGCCGCTTCACCAAACGGCAGAGCTTTCGGTGAAGAGCTTTCCAAAAACGTTTCGGCGTCTATGGGTCAAAGCCGTGAAGGCGCAACTGCGGCAATTCTCTCGGTGACCAAGATTGACGCCACCTCCTTTACCTCCGATGCGGCGCTTGACCTCGGACTTCTCCCCTCTTCTGTAAGCGGTGAGGACGGACTTGAAGCAATGTATGGTCTGCTTATGACCTTTGTTCGCAGAAGCGGCCACGCCATACATATTAACGTTTTCGATGCCAACACCCTCCGCGACGCCCAAGCGCATCCCGAAAAATATCAGGACCTTCAAATCCGTGTCTGCGGCTGGAACGTGCTGTGGAATAACATAAACAAAGAAGAGCAAGACGGCTTTATTCGTCAGGCAGAGGCGCTTATATGACCGCAAACATTTTTGAAGTTAAACGCTTTGCCGTTCACGACGGTGACGGAATAAGAACGACGGTGTTCTTCAAGGGCTGTCCCTTACGTTGTGTATGGTGTCACAACCCCGAAGGTATTGACACAAAGCCGCAAGAGGCGTTTTACAAGCACAAGTGCATCGGCTGCGGAGAGTGTAAAAAAGAAAATTTTACAACTGACGGCTGCCTTGGGGAAGCCCGAATTCCATACGGTAAAAAAGTAACCGTTGAAGAATTGTTGCCATTGTTAATTGAGGATAAGGAGTTTTATGACAACTCCAACGGCGGAGTTACCCTTTCGGGCGGCGAGTGCCTGATACAAGCGGATTTTTGCGCTGAATTGTTGAAAAGGCTGAAGGAAAACGGAATTCACACCGCCGTGGATACCTGCGGATTCATTTCAAGAGAAGCACTCGATAAGGTGATTCCGTATACCGACGTTTTTCTTTACGACGTCAAGGCGTATGACGAGGCTGTGCATATAAAATGCACCGGACAGTCAAACAAATTGATTCTTGACAATCTTTTGTATTTGGATTCGCTTGAAAAAGCTATCGAAATTCGAATTCCTTACGTTCCTCAATACAATGATATTCAAATCGAAAAGATTGCTCGTTTTCTAAAGCCCTTCAGACACGTCACTAAAATACGCGTATTGCCTTATCATAATTATGCGAGCTCGAAATACGAAGCGCTCGGAATGGTCAACACCTTACCCGACACCATTCCTACGGACGAAGAAATACAAAATGCAAAAAACGCGATAAAAAATATTACAAATTTTATAATTTCTGATTAAACGGCAAAAGAAGGCTCTGCGGAGCCTTCTTTTGTTTAGGTAATAAATAGTGAGCAAGAAGTAAGGTTGATTTTGCCCAAGGCAAAATCAACCTTACGTTATAACCTTTTTTATTAGGGGAAATTTATAATTATCGCCGCGGCGACCTTTGCCATTTCAGCCATCGATGAAATACGAGCCCTCTCATTCAAGGTATGGCAATCCGCACCCTCTATTCCGATAGAGTCGATGGTGGGAATTCCCGCAAGAGACGGATATGCGCTATCAGCTCCCCCTGCGGTTTCAACGGTGCCGAAGGGTTCTATTCCCACATCCTTACATATAGAGTTTATAGTTTCCACAAGCCTTCTGTTCTTCTCATCCGCTTCAAGAGGAAGACGCTTCGACAAAAGCTCTGACACCGATTCTGTACCCTCTACGAAGGAGGTTTCCACAACTCTTTTGAACTTCTCCTCCGCCGCCTTCTTTTGTTCCATGTTCTTGAATCTGTATTCAACAAAAATCTCACACATATCGGGAACGATATTCGTTGCCGTGCCTCCCTCTATAACTCCGCAGTTGAAGGTGATAGAGTCAATATCGTTATCCTTTTCAAATTCGATTATTTTATACGCCGCTTCCTTGATAGCGCTTGAGCCCTTGGTACAGTAGCCTGCGTGAAATTTCTTTCCCTTAATGGTAATCTTATGGCTTATTATGCCTTTTCTGCCTATGGAAAGGCATCTGCTTTTACCAATATTTTCGGCATTCAGAAAAGCGGCACTGCCCTTTGCTTCTTCAACCATAAAGTCGAGAGTGCCGTGGTCCGACAGAGAAGAATTCACCTCTTCGTCGCTTTGGAGTATAAGCTTTACCGCTCTCTCCTTGTATCCGCAAAGCTTCAGCGCCTCCATTGCAAGAAGCTCCACCGCTATATTTCCCTTGCAGTCGTTTACTCCGGGGCCGTAAACGTAGTCCCCTTCTATTCTGACGGGAGGATATCCGAAAATGCCCTTGGGATGAACGGTATCAAGATGGCCCGAAAGTGAAATCATTTTCTTTTCACCGTCGGGATTATAGGTAAAGGAATATACGTTTCCTGCTTTTTCAAATTCCTTTTTCTTTATAACGTAGCCCATTTCTTTGGCAATAGAGGCAAAATAGTCCCCTGCCTTATCAACGCCCTCTTTATCGTCGGTCTTACTCTCGATATTACACGCCTCCACAAGCACCGAGAGATACTTGTCGGCAAGCTTGTCGATTTTCTCAAATACGTCTTTCGTCATTTTATTCATAGCTTCACATTCCTTTCACTTTAAGCTCCTTTTTATTAGCATAGCTTTTATCTTAAAAAAAGTCAAGGTTTTTGAGAGCTTATTAGTACAAATACTATTTACTTTTTTTGCTTTTGGGGTTATAATTATAAAGAATAAAATATCGGAGGATTCATTATGTTTGATGGACTTGCTTACGACCACTACGTAAAGCCTGCCAAAATTTTCGGAAACCTTTATTTTATTGGAATCCGTAAGGTTTGTACTCACCTTATAGACACAGGCGACGGACTTATAATAATCGACCCCGGCTATTTTGAAGCCTTACACGTTATAATAAATAATATATGGGAGCTTGGCTTTAACCCGAGAGATATAAAGTACATAGTAGTTACTCACGCGCACTTTGACCATATGGACTCGGTTGCAGACCTCGTGGCAATGACGGGTGCTAAAACCTTTATCGGTAAAGATGACCTGCCTCTTCTGACAGGAGAGATTTATCACTACCCCTTAAAGACCTTCAAGCCCGACGTGCTTCTTGAGGACGGCGACGTTATCTCGCTTGGTAACACCTCCATAAAGTGCGTGGCAACTCCCGGTCACACCAACGGAACGATGTCCTTCTTCTTCGACGTAACAGACGGAGAGAAGGTTTACCGCGCAGGTACATTTGGAGGCGCGGGAGTAAATACTCTGAAAAAAGACTTTATTCTGGAAAATAATCTCACCTTTGACCACAGGCAGAAGATGCTTGACAGTATCAAAAAGATAAAGAATGAAAAGGTAGAGCTTTTCATTGGCAATCACCTTCACAATAATAACACCGAAGAAAAGCTGAATGCTATGGCAACGAGTAAGATAAACCCCTTTATCGAAAATAGCCAAGCAGAATGGGAAGCATTTCTTGACACAAGGGCTGAAATGGCTCTGAAAATTATTAACGAGGAGCTATAAGGAGAGAAACGGTCATGAAAAAGCTACACATAAAATACGACCCTGAATTTCGCGAGGAGTTTTCGGTAGAGGCTTTACACATCTATATTCCTACCGAAAAGGGATATATAGACCACACTCTCGGCCACACAGTATGGGAAAAGGCGAATGCCGATATGTGGCGCCTCAGTATAGCCTACGCCTGTGACGAAAACCTTGAAAATCCCTTGGCGGTAACTATCGGCGGTGAGTGGGACATGGCGCTGAGGCTTGAGGGACGCCCCGATTTCATCGGTGGCTATGCTCACGGCGACGAGCACGTCAAGGAGATTAAATTCTTTGTTGACGGCAAGGAAAGAGACGTGAGAGAATTTACAAGGATAACGGAAATAGAGAGCCTTAAAATAGTGGTAGACTCTACGGGCTTCGATCCTCTCGACAACGTCACCCCTGCTCTTGAGCATCACAAGGAGTATACTGCATCCTTTGAGGGTATACGCCTTGACCAAAGAGTAGAGTGGCTGGGCGATTTCCCTCTCAACTACTGTTATCTTGCCATGA
Organism: Eubacteriales bacterium; assembly: GCA_045594565.1. Classification (GTDB taxonomy): domain Bacteria; phylum Bacillota; class Clostridia; order Oscillospirales; family SIG627; genus RGIG6353. The sequence goes on along the minus strand of JAZNYT010000077.1, from coordinate 9,964 downwards.
TGCCCCCTGCAAAGATATACACCGATAGCTTCTACACCAATCTCACAGAGCCCTGTGACCTTGACCTGTCGAAGCACCCCTCTGTCAAGGGTGCCACCTCCGCCACGGTCTATGGTAAGGAAAGCGGACTTTACTACACCATGACGGTAAATGAGTACACTATATTCGGAGAAGGAACGCTTCGCATCCGCGACAACGCGAACTGCTCCTACAACAAGATGTATTTCGACTTCACGTCAAAGGGAGAAGTGAAAAAGGGCGATATCTGGGAAACCTTTACAATTTATAAAATAGACAAAAAATAAAAGAAGGCTGATGCCTTCTTTTATTTTACTGTCAGAACTACCTTTCCGACGTTTTTGCCCTGATAGAGAATATCGTGGGCTTCTTCCGCCCTCTCAATGGGAAGCACCGCGTGAATGGTTGGCTTCACGAGTCCTGCTTCTATCTTGGGATAAACGTCACGGACGATACCAGCGAGTATCTTCGCTTTCATTTCGGGGGTACGTGAACGAAGGGTGCTTCCGATGATGCGTACGTTACGAACGTAGATGTTTTTCAAATCTATTTCGGTTTTTGTTCCCGCAAGAGCCGCTATCATTATCCATCTTGCGCCGTGGGCGAGGAAGTGTATACACTTACCCATTATCTCACCGCCCAGACAGTCGATGGCAACGTCCACCGAGTGACCCTTTTCAAGCTCCTCCTTAAGAACAAGGGATATATCCTCCTTTGTTGTAACCACTACTCTGTCGGCATTAAGGTGCTTTATGTTTTCGGCAATTTCGTCGGTAAGAACCGTGGTAATAACTCTCACTCCGAAGGCTTTTGCCATAGGTATGATAACACTGGCAAGGCCCGATGCGCCTGCATTCATGAGAAGGGTATTTCCTTCTTTTATGCCGCCTTCTATAAATAGATTTAGATATGCCGTGGCAAAGGCTTCGGGAATTGCCGCCGCTTCTATCATCGTGCAGTTTTTGGGGATTGGCATCAGCATATCATATTTTACGGCAACGTATTCAGCATATCCTCCACCTCCGAGAAGTGCGCAAGCCTTGTCGCCCACCTTCCAGCTTTCGACCTTTTCACCCACCTCTACTATTTCGCCCGATACCTCGAGTCCCATCCATTCGGGGCATCCTGCAGGAGGCGGATAATCGCCCTCTCTTTGCATAAGGTCGGCGCGGTTAAGAGCTGCCGCTTCGATTTTTATAAGTACCTCGTCGCTTTTTATCGTGGGGTTTGGCACGTCGTCCCATCTGAGACTCTTATCATCATTTACAAGTATTGCTTTCATATTTTTCTCCTTTTATTTACAGCATTCGGTCAGAAGTCTGTACAATTCAAGCTCGTAATCATAAGTGTACGGGTTTTCTCTTTCTCCCCTTACCATCTCACCGAAGGCTTCCATCATTGCCTTGTATCTGTCGTAGTCAGGTGTACGCATTGTGACGCCCTCTGCCACCCACGCCTCGTCAAAGCATTCGTTGTACCCCGTGTACTGCAAGGGATAATTTACGTTTACCTCAAGGGGTGACACAACGAATCTCCCGTCAGTACCCGTTATTACAAGCTGACGTCTCGCAAACCCTCCCATTTCAACGTCGGTAGTCTTTATCATGGAAACACCTCTGTCGTATTCGAGAAGCGCCATCGAGAAGTCCTTGGAGTCAAGGTCGGGAAATCTTCCCGTTGACTTATTGAATGGTAATATCCTGTTAGGCTTTCCCTGTATCTGCAAAACAAGGTCAAGAAGGTGACAGCCAAGAAAGAACATCATACCACCGGGAAGGTCTTCCAAAAATTCCACCGTAGCCCTTGGATGTCTTCCGCTCATCTGAGCCTCAACGCTGACAATTTCTCCTATCTCCCCTGCTTTCGCTCTCTTTATAAAGTCATTTATTACGGGGTTATATCTGTACATATATCCCGTATGAAATACGGTTTTCTTTTCATTTACTGTGGCGATAAGCTTTTCAAAGTCTTCAAAAGATATACCGCCGGGCTTTTCCATATGGATGTGCTTACCTACATCTGCCGCCATCTGCGCATATTTGGTAAGATAAATTTCCTCGGTTTCAACTGTTACCGCCTCTATGGTCGGGTCGGAAAGAATTTCCTCTACCGTAAGCTCGGGATATCCGGCAAAGGCATCCTCCGCCCCCTTTATTCTCTCCTTCACGTTTTCGGGGAGAGCATATCCCACAACCTCGAATATATCGGGCAGAGAGGTTATAGTTTCAAATATAGATGCGCCGTGGCTGAAAAGGCTTGTGCCTATCTGGGCAATTCTTACTTTCTTCATTTAAGCATTCTCCAATCGAACTGAACTCCTACAGGAAAATCACGATTTTCACCAAGTCTTCGGTAGACCTCTCCGTGCTCTTCGGGGGAGTGAGTTTCCGAAACAATATCGTCAAAGGTGAGTCTTCCTCCTGCGCAAAGCTTCAGGGCGCATCTTATATCGTCGGCGTGAGTGAACATACCCGCACTTGATTCAACGTCGGGGCGGGCGATGGTGTGTGCTCCCACCACCGTTATACCGGGCGCGTGTATCTTTCTGTAGTAGTCTACTGTAAAATCGGAATTTCTCGTGCAACCGAGAAGAGCCACTCTGCCAAACTTTGCCATACAATCGAGAGCCTGATTGAAGCCTGCTCCAACTCCCGTTACTTCTATCGCCACGTTTATTCCGCCACTTATTTCACGAACCTTTTCTGTAAATCCTTCACAGAAGGGGTCGAGAGCGAAATCCGCTCCGCATCTTAACGCCATATCACGTCTTAAAGGATTGGGGTCAACCGCGATAATAGGCACAGCCCCTGCAAGCCTTAAAAGCTTTACCGCTATAATTCCAAGGATTCCGAGTCCCATGACCATAGCGCTCTCTCCCATCTCAAGATGTGTCTTTCTTATTGCCGCCATAGGAAAGGTAGATATATAACACATAGCCGCGCTTTCATAGCTTACCGAGTCATCCTCAATTTTTACAACGTATTTTTCCTGCATAACGTTTATTTCTTTATGGTATCCCCAGTATACCGCAACTCTGTCCCCCACCTTAACACTCTTTACCTCCGAGCCTATGGCTATTACCTCGCCTGCACTGCTATATCCGGGATATCTGGGGAAGGACACCTTCGGAGCGGTGGTAGCCGACACGTTTGCGTCTCCCGTATAGTTGGCGCGCTCGGTTCCTGCGCTCACTGTACTTACCATCGTCTTTACCATAACCTCGTCAGGGGCGAGAGTATCGGGAATATCTACCTTGAGAAGCTCAGACTTATTGACGTCTGTGAATATAATCTGCCTTGCTTTCATAATGCACCTCTTAGAATTTTATATCTAATTTTATCACATTGACAAAAAAGGCGCAATATGCTATACTGCAAAAAAAGTAACTATTCTGCAACAAGGAGTAAATATGGAAAAAGGAAGCATTTTCGTATCAGAGCTTTCCACCTCAAAGCATATTTTCAATGGTTATCATTTCTGCCGAGGAAACAGCAATAAGAGAAAATCGAGAATCGGGATTATACTTCGAGGAAGCGGGACTTATATATACCTCAACAACAAGCTTAAGGTGACAGAGGGAGACGTGGTGTTCGTTCCTGAAAACATCTATTGCTATTCGGAATGGCACGGAGACCCCACAATAGAGGTAGTATATCTCAGCGCCTTTATGCACTACGAAAGCTTTAGATACGAGCCTCAGATAATAAGCTGTAGCGAAGATGTAAAGGATATTATTCTGCAAATTTCCTCTCTTTTATCGGGAGGTCAGATAGAAGAGCTTGAAGCCTATTCCCTTTTCTACAAGCTTTTGCAGACAATACTTCCCTTAATGAAAAAGAGTGAGCTTGAATTCTGCAAGACACTGCAGACCGCCGTGGAGTATATAACGGATAACTGCAGCAAGGATTTCTCGGTATCCGATATGGCGAAAAAATGCTGTGTCAGCGAATCTACACTTTATCACCTTTTTCAGAAGGAGCTCGGAGAAACCCCCATTCATTTTCTTAACTCCATAAGGATAAATATTGCCATTGAGCACCTCGAAAACAGTAACTATTCAATTGCCACCATAAGTGAGCTTGTTGGCTTCAATTCCGAAAACCACTTCCGTAAAATCTTCGCACAGTTCACCGGAGTAACTCCTCTGAAGTACAAAAAAAGCAGATAAAAAAACAAATTATATCTTCATTATGTACCTTATAAATCGCTCTCACAGTGGTCCTTGTCGGAACTTTATATGGGAATTTTATATGAGAAATTTATATGGGAAATTTTATTTTCAGAACTTGACTATTCATTTCGGTTATGTTAGACTTTAGTTGCAAGAAACAATAATTTTACTGTGCAAAAAGGAGAAAATTATGATTGACGTCAAAGCACTGAGTTCACTTGTTCAGATACTTCCCGACAAAGAACTTCAAGAAAAAGAGCTTGAAACTATCACCATGTGTCAAAATCAGTCATCTAACTTTCAGCTTGCCTTCAAGATAAACGATAAAAGCGCTGAATTACTTGATTTCTACATAAGATTTGACACCGACCTTCCCCTTTCCCTTTACTACATAAATAACGTGCCCATAATCTCCACCTGCGGAGTCGATATAAATCCGCCAATCGGTCTTTATCCCGATATACTTCTTGAAAAGAAGGTAAACCCTCCGCTTCAGGACGTTCACTTCCCTTGGGGCAAGTTTACCGTTGAAGAGGGTGAAAAAACACTCCTCCGTGCATACCACGATTCCTGGCAGGGCGTTTTTATTTGTATAAACGAATTTGAAAAGAACGTAAAACCCGGTAAAAGAGAGATAAAAATAGAGCTTTATAACAAGAACAATCACCTTGCCGCAAAAACTTACGTTACAGTTGACGTTCTCCCCTTAAAGCTTCCACGTCAGAAGCTCCTTTACACCAACTGGTTCCACTACGACTGTATTTCGGATATCTACGGTGAGGAGGTTTTCACCGACAGATATTTTGAAATCATCCGCGACTACATTGAAAAAGCGGCTCGCAACGGTATGAATATGATACTCCTCCCCGCCTTTACACCTCCTCTTGATACAGGTGTAGGTGATGAGAGAATGACAGTTCAGCTTGTGAAGATAAAGAAGGTGGGCAAGAAATACGAATTTGATTTCAGCCTTATGAAGCGCTTTGTTGACCTCTGCCGTAATTGCGGTATCACGCACTTTGAGCACGCTCACTTCTTTACACAGTGGGGAGCAAAAAATGCGCCTAAAATTATAGTAAACGTAGATGGTAAGGACAAGAAGCTATTCGGTTGGCATACCAACTCAGTAGGCAAGGCTTACGCAGATTTTCTTGGTCAATACCTCGAAGCACTCAAGGTATTTCTTAAAGAAGAAAAGCTTGAAAAGAATATAATGTTCCACATTTCCGACGAGCCGGGAGAAAAACAGCTTGAACAGTACGGAAAGGCACGTGAAATTGTTAAAAAGCATCTTGACGGCTACAAAATAGGCGATGCCATTTCCCACGTTGAATTCTTTAAACGCGGATATTGCGATACTCCCATTGCGGTAACCTCAAGCGTTCACGACTTTATCGGTATATGCGACGACCTGTGGGCGTATTATACGGGTGGCTCCGCTATGGCAGGAAGAAGTAACAGAGTACTCACCATTCCGAGAGAGCGAAACAGAGTACTTGGCGTACAGCTTTACTACCATAACATCAAAGGCTTCTTGCATTGGGCTTATAACAACTATTACGGAGAACAGAGTAAGCATATCTTTAATCCCGCCTTCAACCCCAGCGGTGGATTTAGTCTGACAGGCACTTCATTTATAGTTTACCCCGATTTCAACGGAAAGTGTCTTCAGTCCGTAAGGCAGAAAATCTTCGCAGAGTGTCTTAGTGATATAAGACTTCTCTCCCTTCTTGAAAAGAAATGCGGAAAGAAGGCTTGTCACGAAATTATCGAAAAGCATTTCGGTGTCCCGAATTTTAACCGCTCTGTTAAGGATATCGAAACCTTTACCGCCTTTATTGATGAAGTTTATGTGAATTTGAAAAAATAGCAATAACAAAAAGTCCCCCTATGGCATATACTGTACCATAGGGGGATAGTTTTATGAAAAGAAGCTGTACACACATGGGAGTTACGGTATCGGCATTCGGACTTGGAATTCTGGTCGCCTTCTTTCTGCCCGAATGTGTTCTGGTAGTACTCGAAGCCTGTGTCATTATCCTTGCAGGGTGTATTTTTATGAAGGGGTGAAAAAATGAAAATAATAACCATAAAAACACCGAAGCTTATTTCCAAATTCATTTGTCTGTTCAGGAAGAAGATTTAGCGGTGTTAATGGAGAGGACTTCTTCGATGTCCTCTCCATTTTAAGCCTCGCAAATCTATGATATTATGATGTCATACTTTCATGATATCATGATATCATGATATCATGATATCATATTTCCCTTCTATAAAATAAACGCAAATTTTCCAAAGGAAAACTATACGAAGTTTCTCATTTCTAATTTTGAAAAACGATGTTGTGTACTGCTGACACAAGCACAAAAAGAAATCGAAGAGCTTTTCGCTCTTCGATTATTCTTTTTGCCATCGGCACATGAGAAACGAGGGGATATTTCGCGAATTTAACTTCGTCGGCGTACTTAGTACGGCAGAGGTTAAATTCGTGAAAAGCAACAATAAAAGGCGGTTTTTACCGCCTTTTATGTTACCTAAATTAAGGTTTTGTTTTGAATACCGCTTTATAACTTAAATTAGTTCTTAAATTATCTGTTGCGGTATCACCCGTTTATCGGTGCCGATTACCAAGGCTTGAACTCTGTTTCGTTCTCACCTGTGATAATACTTGTTGTTATTACGTCCTCGCTATCGAAGCTTACAACTTCCATTTCGGGGGACTCGTATATTTCTTTTACGTTCATCATATTCTCATCCTCCTATTACTTGATGTATTCGTTTGCTTCGTATGCATACTTTGCAACTGCCTTTGCAAGGTTGCGGAGCTTCGCATCTGTGTTATCATCCTTTGCGAGACCAACGTATCCAACTGCAGAGCAGTTTACTGTGATTGAACCGTCAGTCTCTGCCTTTGTTACAACAACAGTCTGTACCTTGTCAAGCTCGTGCGCCGCAATGTTTTCTACGTCCACGTATACGTATACGTTTTCAGAACCATCCTTAACGTCAGCTGTCGCGAATTCTGCCGCTTCACCGTTTACAGTAACTGTGTAATCGTCAACGTTGTCAAGACTGTCAATCCAGAAGTAATGACGAAGTGTTGTTGAAGACTCAAGAACAAGTGACGATGAATGATGTCTGAGACCTGCAAACTCGCCTGTCTTTGTACGAACAGCTTCGTTTACGTAAGTGCTTTCAGCGCTCGAAAGTGTGATCTCGTCAACTGCTTCTACACTTGCATCGAAGTAATCCGCCGTGTAGGTGTAGTAGGTTTCAAGTGCTTCGATAAGAGGCTTTACAGCCGCATACTGTGCATCTGTCGTGTAGGTTTCTACAAACTTGGGTATTGCAAGAGTGTGACCGACATTTGACATGTTTCTATTTCCTAAAGAAGAAGAGTTATATACAAAATCTGTCTGGAACGAGAGCTTTTCAGCATGCTTAGGAAGAACGTACATTATAGCATAGCCTGTGCCCTTTTCATTGCCTCTGTGATATTCGAAGCCTTGTGATTTGTAATAGGTCACTGCATCCGCATCTACACCAACAGGTGTAAATGCAATGCCTATAGATCCGTCTACAACCTCAGGGTCGAACTCATAGCTTACCTTTACGCCGATAGTACCATCAAGCACAAGGTTTACACCTGTTACTCTCGCATACTCGGAGCGTTTATCGGAGCAAGCTACAGCCTCGGGAGTATCGCCGTAAGCAAGGCGCTTAACCCATACGTACTTACCAAGCTCGGTTGCGTTGATGGTGGTACTTGTAAGAGGTGTCCAGCCTGTCTCGGGAGCTATTTCGTTATCGTCGCCGTAAGCGTACTCGTACTCGAAGAGTGTAGAGTAATTTACGTCGAATCTGTTGGTATAACGCTGGTTTGCACCCTCTTGTGCGGAGCTCTCGAGGAAATCATACTTTTTAACAACGGGAGTCGATGCATCATAAGCAGTAGCGTAGGAATCGTTAAAGAGAATTATACAGGGGTCGATATCAGTTGTATTTACTGCTATTACAGCGTCCTCGGAGAAATCGCCGTAAGGATAGAGCTCTATACCAAGTATATATCCGCTCTTATCAGCGAAATCAGCAGCCGTAATTGTTATAATGTCGTTTGTGCCATTCTTAACACCTGATACAGGCTTGGTAACAGTGCGTCTTTCAATTTCGCCGTTTTCGTTCAATACAATGAACGTAAAGGCTGTGTAAGCCTGACCTGCTGTAAGGTCAATAGCACCCTGACGCATGTAAATCTGGTACTTAAAGCTTGAGAAATAAGACAAGGGTATAACTTCGTCCGTTGCGAACTGATAACGGTATTTCAAGCTCTTAAGAGCCTTGATAGCAGCTTCAGAGGTCTTGTGGTTTCCTACATAGTTACCGCAGGAAATGAGCATAGGAGAATAGTTGTAATTATAAAGGTGACAGATACCGGGATATGTCCATTTTGCTTCTACAAAATCTGATGTTTTTTCTATAGAAACAACGTCAACCTCTTTATCCACATTAGAACCGGCGGTAGGAATCTTTACCTCGGTATGAATAATGTTTGCAGGGTTGGTGTTATTGATATATGCGAACGCAGGGACGCTGGGTGCCTTGCAACCATCGTCATATACTATACTGTAAAGACCAACCGCGTCATCGCCGTAAAGGGTCTTAAGGTCAACTGCGGTTTCACCTTTAACTACTTTGACGTTGGCATCATCTTCGCCATATATCGCACCGTTTATACCGTAAGGCGTGATAACGTATCTCTTATCTTCTTCAAGGTTACGGAATTCCGTGCCTTCAACGGTAATACCCACAGGAGTGGGAAGCTTGGGTGTTTCGATTACGTAGTCATCATCACCGTAGTAGAACTGATACGATGTCTTCCAGTGGTCATGCTGTCCGGGTTTTTTGTTCACTGTAAGATCAGCTCTTGTATTATCACCTGCATAAGGATATACCTTAAATCCGACAAAGTATCCATCAGTGGGAATAGTACAATTCTCTCCCTCTGCATTCTTCCAGCCCGATTCAGCAGTGAAGTCAACTACCACCTTGCTTGCTGTTTGAGAGAAGGTGATTTTATTCTCAAAGGTGTATTCATTTACGGTACCGTTCTTGTCCATAACAAGAGCAACGTATTTAACAACGTTATTATTATAAGTAACGTTTGCACCATATACACGAAGTCCAAAGGTATACTTCTTTACATCGGAAATGGGTACTATCTCTGTTTCATCAAGTGCATAGTTATATACAGATGCCTTTAACGTTGTTTTAATAGAATCAAACTTTGTATCGAGGTCGTTTTCATCAACCGTTTCAGCATTAGCTGCATCATAATAATTCTGAAGTGTTCCTGCACCGATTATACTATCTTCTATCAAGCCATAGTACTTTTCAGTACTGTCTTCAGGACTATTATAGCTGGGGTAATGGCTATAGAAGCTTTTATTGTGTTCAAATATACCAAGAGTGTTATCAACAGCACTATCAATCTTAAGAGTGCCAACGTAGTTACCCGTGGTATGCAAATTACCGAGAATAGCACGCTCTTTTCTGTCGCCGTATACGTAAACGAGAACAAAGTCAGATTCATCGTAAGCTGTTGTCTGGGGTACGTAAACTGCATAAAGACCGGAGGGCTGTGCTCCGCAAACTACCGCAAGGTCGTTATTTTCAGAGGTTACAGTCTTGACATTTACGTTATCCTCACCGTTGTTCTTGCCGTTTATACTATAAGGCACAACTGCGTATGAAACGCCCGCCTCAAGATTTGTTATT
>JAZNYT010000076.1:0-26191 GCA_045594565.1 Eubacteriales bacterium | reverse complement strand
CAAATTTACAATTAATTGCGAATTTTCTGTAAGGAAAATTGTCCAAAATTATTCATTATTCAATCTTCAATATTCATTATTAAATAAGCGAAGTGTTAAGGATAATTTGCCAAAGGCAAATTTACAATTAATTGCGAATTTTCCGCAAGGAAAATTATCCAAAATTATTCATTATTCAATCTTCAATATTCATTATTAAATAAGCGAAGTGTTAAGGAGTTTTTATGACTAGGACTATTTTAATGAAATACGGAGAGTTAATCCTCAAAGGCGCAAACAAGCGCTCCTTCGAGGCGCTGCTCTGTAACAGGATAAAAGCAAGAATGAAGAGACTTCTCGGAGATGACGGCTTTGAATTTGAGTGTATGCAGTCCACTCTCTACGTTACTCCAAAGGATGACTCAATGGTAGAGGAGGCATACGCCGACCTCAAAAAGATATTCGGTATAGTGTCGGTATCCGTTTCTTACAGAGCAGAAAAGAATATAGATGACATTATAAAGACGGCGTGTGAAAATATACCCTCCCACATAAGACGTTTTTCATCCTTCAAGGTTGATGCAAGACGAAGCGACAAGAGCTTCCCCATGACCTCGCCCGAAATCATGGCGACCGTTGGCGGAGAGCTTTCAGAGGTATGCCCTGAGGTGAGAGTTGACGTTGTTAATCCCGAAATCGTTGTAAGGGTAGAAATCCGTGAGAAATACGCCTATATCCATGCAGGTGCAGAGCATGGGGCTGGCGGTATGCCCTATCTTTCAAACGGACGGGGCCTCCTTCTTCTCTCGGGCGGTATCGACTCACCCGTAGCAGGATATATGCTTGCAAAGCGTGGCGTTGAGATAGAGGCTATCCACTTTGAAAGCTTTCCTTACACCTCCGAGCGTGCAAAGGAAAAGGTTGTAGCCCTTGCAAAGAAGCTCTGTGAGTACACAGATAAAATAAGAATCCACTTCATAAGCCTTACCGAGATACAGGAAGCAATAAGAGATAACTGCGAGGAGGACTACTTCACCCTTATTCTCCGTCGCTTCATGATGCCTATTGCCGAAAAAATAGCCCGACGTTACGGTGCCGAGGCACTTATCACAGGCGAGAGCATCGGTCAGGTGGCAAGTCAAACCATGTCGGCGCTTGCAGTTACCGACTGCACAGTAAATATTCCCGTTTTCCGTCCCTGTATCGGCATGGATAAAGAGGAGATAGTAAGAGTGGCAAGACAGATTGACACCTTCGAGACCTCTATTCTTCCCTTTGAGGACTGCTGTACGGTATTTACGCCAAGACACCCCAGAACAAAGCCCGTTCTTGAAAAGGTAGAGCGTGCCGAGAGAAATCTCGACAGAGAAGCACTCATCGAAAGAGCACTTGCAACCGAAACAGAGCTTACAGTTGAGAAGTAGAAAGGTATTTTATGAGCATTTTCGATATATTTCAAAAGCTTGAAAAGGAGAGAGCCGAAAAGGAGGCTTCCACCAAAATAGAATATATAGTGGCAGGTCTCGGAAACGTTGGTGAAAAATACGAGAATACAAGGCACAATGCGGGATTTCTCGTCCTTGACACACTAAGCGACAAAACGGGTATTAAAATCGACCGTTCAAAGTTCCATGCCCTTGTGGGTGAGGGTGCTTTCGGCGGTAAAAGGGTACTCTTTATGAAGCCCGCAACCTTTATGAATTCCTCGGGCGAGGCGGTTGGTGAGGCGGCAAGGTTTTATAAAACCCCCCCCGAAAACGTTATTATCATTTGTGATGATATTTCACTTCCCGTGGGTAAAATAAGAGTACGCAGAAAGGGCTCTCACGGAGGTCACAACGGACTTAAATCCATTGAAGCACACCTCGGTGCAAATACTTACCCGAGACTTAAAGTTGGTGTGGGCGAAAAGCCTCATCCCGACTACGACCTTGCGGACTGGGTACTCGGTAAATTCTCAAAAGAGGACACGGAAACCCTGAAAAAAGTAAGAGAAAGTGCGGTTTCCGCTCTTGAACTGATTATTTCGGGCAAGACCGAGGACGCTATGCAGAAATTTAACTAAAAGGAGAAAGTATGGTCTTTTCAAGTCTTTTGTTTTTGTTCAGATTTCTTCCCGTAGTGCTTATCGGCTATTTTATCCTACCGAGAAAATACAGAAACCTGTTCCTTCTTCTCTTTTCGCTGTTCTTCTATGCATGGGGTGAGCCTACCTACGTTGCCCTGATGCTGTTTTCAATATTCGTAAACTATCTCGGCGGTATTTTCGTTGACAAAAGCCTTAAAAAAGAGAACAAAAAAAGTGCAAAAATATTCCTTATTATCTCGATGATAATAGATATCGGGCTGCTTGGCGTCTTTAAGTACACAGGCTTTTTCCTCGATAACCTGAACGCTTTGGCAAAGACCGATTTTGCCGTAAGTATTCTTCTTCCCATAGGTATCTCCTTCTACACCTTCCAGATGATGTCCTACGTCATCGACGTATACAGAGGAGACACAGCGGTGCAAAAGAATATCATAAGCTTCGGCTGTTACGTTTCCCTTTTCCCACAGCTTATTGCAGGTCCTATCGTGCAGTATAAAACGGTGGCAGAGCAGCTTGAGATAAGGCGTGAGACCCCTGACGCTTTCGCCTCTGGTGTAAAGCGTTTTACGGCGGGTCTTGCAAAGAAGGTTCTTATTGCAAATCAGGTAGGGGCTCTCTGGGACACAGTTTCGGCATCCGACTTATCTGCCATCCCTGCCCTTACGGCATGGCTTGGTATTTTAGCCTTTACCTTCCAGATTTATTTCGACTTTTCTGGATACTCGGATATGGCGATAGGTCTTGGTAAAATGTTTGGCTTCGAGTTCCTCGAAAACTTTAATTATCCTTATATTTCAAAGAGCATTACCGAGTTCTGGAGAAGGTGGCATATCTCCCTTGGCACTTGGTTCCGAGACTACGTATATATCCCTCTCGGCGGTAACAGACATGGACTTATAAAGCAGATAAGAAACATCGCTGTAGTATGGCTTCTTACGGGTATATGGCACGGTGCTAGTTGGAATTTTGCCATCTGGGGTGCATACTTCGGTGTAATACTCATCTTAGAAAAGCTCTTTTTGCTTAAAATTCTTGATAAAATACCCGCCTTTTTCTCACACCTTTATTCAGCACTTCTTTTCGTTTACGGTTGGGTAATCTTTGCCCTTGAGGACGCAGGAGATATCTTACTTTTTACAAAAGCGCTTTTCGGCAAGAGCGGCGGTGCTGACAGAGAAAGTATCTATCTTCTTTTGAGCTTCGGACTCCTTCTCGTTATTGCAGCGCTTTTTTCAACGCCTCTTCCCAAAAAGCTTTTCGACGGTCTTGAAAAAAGGCTCCCGAAAGTGGGAATTATTCTCACACTCCTCGGCATTTTCGCAGTCTTCGTTTTATCGACGGCATATATTACCGCTTCAAGCTATAATCCCTTTTTGTATTTCAGATTTTAAGGAGGACGTGACATGAAAAATAAGATTATAATCGCACTTTTCCTCCTCCTGGTTTTCGGTATGACGGCGCTTGATATGCTATCCCCCGACAGAAGCTTTTCGGAAAGCGAAAACAGAGAGCTTGTCCTCTTTCCCGAGGTTTCTGCCGAAAGGATTTTTTCGGGAAAATTCGGGCAGGACTACGAAAGCTATATCACCGACCAGTTCGCACTTCGCGACCCATTTATCAAGATTAAGTTTTTATCGGACAGAGCGCTTCTCAAGGCTGAATCGGGCGGTGTTTATATTGCAGACGATGCGCTTTTCGTAAAGCAGAGCGAAGTAAACGAGGAATATCTCAAAAAGAACGTTTCTGCCATGGAGTCTTTTGCTTCAAAATATCCCGCACGCTTTATTCTCGTTCCTTCCGCAACGTATATTGCAAGAAACGAGCTTCCCCCGTTTGCCGAGGTGCAGGACGAAAAAGCTCTCTTCGACGAGCTTTCATCGGAGTTTAAGAACATAGGATTTATAAATATTCTGCCTCTTTTTGAAGAGAAAAAGGATATGTATATGAACCTTGATATTAACAACCTCTATTTCAGAACAGACCACCATTGGAATGCCGACGGTGCTCTTAAAGGCTACAACGCCTACAGAAAAGCACTTGGTAAAGGCTCTTTGACAAAGGACGATTTTGTCGTGAGTGTTGTGTCGGATGAATTTCTCGGCACTTCAACCTCCAAGTCGGGCGCTGTGGGTATAACCCCCGATATTCTTGAAAAATGGGAGAGAGGTAACGTTCTGTCCCTTGACGTGTATAACGGAAAGGAGACTGTTACCTACGATTCACTTTATTTTGAAGAATACCTCTCAAAGAAGGACAAGTACTCTTATTATCTCGGTCAGAATCAGCCGATAGTTAAAATCAAGACCGAAAGTGATGGCGGAAGGCTCCTTGTTTTCAAGGACTCATATGCACACATCTTCACGCAAATGCTACTCTCGGACTACTCGGAAATAGTACTCGTAGACCTTAGATACGTAAGAGAGAGAGTTGCACTTCTTCTGCCGAAAATCACAGGACTTTCCCTTGAGGATTTCGACGAGGTGCTCTTCCTTTACAGCGCAGACACCTTCGTGACAGAAAGCAATATGCTGTGGCTAAAATAATTTTTATAAAAATTATTGATTTTTTAAGCGTTTCGTGGTATACTACTATTGCCCGCAACTGGCGTAGCACAGATAACTGTGAGGGAACGGGCAATTTTTAAGCCGAACGCCTGGGCAGTCTCTCACGGAGACTGCCCATTTTTATCTTTTTCTCAAAGGAGCACATTATGAACGCATGGAGAAACTTTAACGGTGAAGCATGGAAAAACGAAATAAACGTCCGTGACTTCATTATGGAAAATATAACGCCATACGAGGGTGACAAGTCCTTCCTGAAGGGTCCCACAGAGCGTACAAAGAGACTATACTCCAAGGTAGAGGAGCTTTTTCGCGAAGAGAACAGAAAGGGCGGTGTCCTTGACATCGACACCGATAGAGTATCGTCGGTTGACGCCTTCGGTCCCGGATACATCGACAAGGACGAGGAGCTTATCGTAGGTCTTCAGACGGATGCACCCCTGAAGCGCGCCGTAAACCCCTTTGCGGGCTTCAGAAACGCAGAGCAGGCTTGTGAAGCTTACGGCTACAAGATGAGCGATGAAATAAAGAAATACTACGTTTACCGCACTACACACAACGACGGTGTTTTCCGCGCCTATACCGACACTATGAAGAAGGCGCGTCATGCAGGTATTCTTACAGGACTTCCCGACGCCTACGGACGAGGCAGACTTATCGGCGACTACCGCCGTCTTGCCCTTTACGGTATGGACCGTCTTATAGAGGAAAAGAAGCGAGACAAGAGAATGCTTGGAGAGCGCGATATGAACGAGGAGAATATCCGCACCTCCGAGGACGTTTTCCGTCAGCTCACCTTTATGAAGGATCTGGTGAAGCTTGCCGAGGGCTACGGCTTTGATATCACCCGTCCTGCCGAAAATGCAAAGGAGGCTATTCAGTGGCTCTATTTCGCATATCTCGGCGGTCAGAAGGAGCAGAACGGCGCCGCAAACTCTATCGGCAGAATTACAGGCTTTATCGACATCTATATCGAGCGTGACATAAAGGAAGGCGTGCTTGACGAGGTAGGTGCACAAGAGCTTATCGACGACCTTGTTATAAAGCTTCGTCTTATCCGCCACCTCAGAACTCCCGAATACAACGACCTCTTTGCAGGCGACCCCGTTTGGGTTACCGCAAGTGAGGGCGGTATGGCAAAGGACGGAAGAACACTTGTTACAAAGACAAGCTTCCGTATGCTCAACACCCTTTATAACCTCGGCCCCTCTGCAGAGCCTAACATTACGGTTCTTTGGAGTGAAAAGCTTCCTCGCGGATTCAAGGATTTCTGCGCAGGTGTATCTATTGATACCGACTCTATACAGTACGAAAACGACGACCTGATGAGCCGCGACTACGGCGACGACTACGCTATTGCATGCTGTGTATCCGCCATGAAGGTAGGAAAGCAGATGCAGTTCTTCGGCGCAAGATGTAATATGGCGAAGCTTCTTCTCCTCACTCTTAACGGCGGTAAGGAAGAAAACGAGGGTATGCAGATAGCGCCCGAGGGTAAGGTTTTCGAAGGAAAGCTCGATTACAACGAGGTAATGAGTGCCTTTGAAAGCTATTCCGAATGGATGGCGCGCCTTTACGTCAACACAATGAATATCATTCACTTTATGCACGATAAGTACGCTTACGAAAGACTTATTATGGGCTTCCACGATACCGAGCCCGAGCGTCTTATGGCGTTTGGTATAAGCGGTCTTTCTGTTCTTGTAGACAGCCTTTCGGCTATAAAATATGCGAGTGTTACTCCCATAAAGAACGAGGACGGTCTCATCGTTGACTTCAAGACCGAGGGCGATTTTCCCAAGTACGGAAATGATGACGACAGAGTTGACGAGATAGCGCGTCTTGTAACAAAGAATTTCTACAACCACCTCTTAAAGACTCCCACCTACAGAAATGCAAAGCACACTCTATCGGTGCTCACCATTACCTCCAACGTTGTATACGGTAAAAAGACAGGTAACACCCCCGACGGAAGACGTGCAGGCGAGCCCTTTGCGCCGGGTGCTAACCCCATGCACGGCAGAGATATTGAGGGCGCACTTGCCTCTCTTAACTCGGTTGCCAAGCTCGACTACGGCTGCTGCCGTGACGGTATATCCAATACCTTCTCCATCACCCCCGATGCTCTCGGTAGTGACGAGACCGATCGTATAAATAATCTTGTAACCGTTCTTGACGGATATTTCATACAAGAAGCACAGCACCTTAACGTAAACGTTTTAAATCGCGAAAAGCTCATTGAAGCAATGAATAATCCCGACCTTTATCCCACCCTCACTATTCGAGTTTCAGGCTATGCCGTAAACTTCAATAAGCTGACACGCGATAAGCAGGAAGAAGTAATAAAGAGAACCTTCCACCAGTCAATGTAATACTAAAAGCCCTCGAAAGAGGGCTTTTGTGTAATGAAGAATGAAGATTGAAGAATTAAGGTCATTTTGGCTTTGCCAAAATCACAATCAATTATAATTTTGCTTCGCAAAATTTACCTTAATTATTCAATATTCATTATTCAATATTCATTAAAAACAGTTTTCGTTTTTAACCAAAATATCGAGCATTAGACGAAGAAAAAAGTTGTCAGACGAGGCACGAGCGGTAAAGCAAAGCGAAGGCTTACTCATGTTAAGTCGAGCTGGTTTACCGTGAAGTAACGAAGTATCACGGCTTTTTTCAAGTCTTAATAAAGGAGGTCATATGTTAGTACATTCCTTTGAATCCATGGGTGCCAGAGACGGTGATGGAATACGCTTCATCGTTTTTCTTGCAGGGTGCCCTCTCAGATGTGTCTACTGTCATAATCCCGATACCTGGGAAATGACGGGAAGAGAATATACCCCCGAAGAAATAGCAAAAAAAGCCATGCGCTACAAGCCTTATTTCAAGAGCGGAGGAGGCGTTACCTTCTCGGGAGGAGAGCCTCTTTTACAAAGCGAGGAAATTGTAAAAACGGCTCATCTCCTTAAAGAATCGGGCGTTGGATACGCCCTTGACACCTCTCTCGGAGTACCTCTTACAGACAGTACAAAAGAAGCTCTTCTCAGCGCCGATATGGTAATAGCCGACCTGAAATTTCCAACAGATGAAAAAATGATAAAATATACGGGGCGCGGACTTTCACACACCCTTGATGCCTTGAGATTCCTGTCGGATAATAAAAAGCGCTTCATCATCCGCACTGTCGTAGTACCTTCTGTCAACGACAGTGAAGAAGCACTCTCGGAGTATCTGCCCTTGATAGAAGAATTTTCACCCGAATACTACGAGCTTCTGCCCTTTCACACTATGGGCTTTTTCAAGTACGAGGAAAAGGGAATTACAAATCCGCTTCTCGGCACACCTCCTATGGAAAGAGAAAAGCTTTTGGAGCTTAAAAAATTTCTTGAAAAGAAGACAAGCGTTGAAATAAAAGCATAATATGGAGAACGTACATTGAAGAACATTACCTTAAATAAACGCCTTTCCCATGCTCTCCCCTGCATTCTTTACGGTGCCGCTTCAGGAGCAGTAACAGGTGGCATAATATTCCTTTTCAAGCTTCTCGCCTCACGTGCAGAAAGCCTTTCCAGAGTATTTTACTCCTTTGCAAAAAGCGATGCCAAAATTATGGTAGTCGCCTTTATAGCCTTGGGAATCCTCTCCTCCGCAGCATATTTTGTACATAAAAAAGTACCCGAATCAAAGGGAGGAGGTATTCCCAGAAGCGAAGGAATACTCCGCGGAGTGCTGTCCTTTCGCCCATTAAAAACCCTCTTTGCAACGGTCATCGGAAGTACAGTCAGCTTCTTTTCGGGACTTGGACTTGGAAGTGAGGGCCCCTCTGTGCTGATAGGCACATGCCTCGGAAAGCTCTCGCTTTTCGGCAAAAAAAAGAATACCGTTTGGTCGAGATACGTTATGACGGGCGGTGCAGGTGCAGGCTTTGCGGCGGCAACCGGCGCACCCCTCTCGGCTATCCTCTTTACTCTTGAAGAAATACACCGACGCTTCACACCGCTCCTTGTAGTGAGCGTATGCTCCGCAGTTGTTTCATCCTCTTGCGTAGTTGAGCTTTTATCAGATGCATACGGCATTTCATCCTCTCTTTTTGATATAGGCGCACTTCCCGATTTCAGCCTTTCACAAATAGGATATCTTCTTATTCTCGGTGTTGTAGTCGCTGTGTTTGTGGCACTTTTCGACCTTTCCTCTGAGATTTTGAATAAGGTATCAAAGGAAAGGATGCCCTCGGCTTTAAAGCTTCTCGTAATCTTTTTAGCCTCAGGTATTCTTGCCATGTATCTTGACGATGCGGTATATAGCGGTCACCACGTTATCGAGCATATAATACACCACAATCATACTCTGATTTTTTTGGTGCTTATCCTTATTTTGCGCCTTTCACTCCTTCTTCTGACAGTAAATGCAGGTGCAACGGGCGGTATATTCATTCCCTCTCTTGCCATCGGCGCCCTCATCAGCGCGATTACGGCAGAGGTGCTCGTTTACGTAGGGCTTCCCGCAGAGCTTTACGACAGCGTGGTGCTTCTGGGTATGGCGGCGTTCATCGGAGGCGTTATGCGCTCTCCAATTATGGCGACGGTGCTCTTCATCGAGCTCACAGGTCAGTTTTCCTCCCTTCTCTTCGTTGTTACCGTTGTTTTCGTAACCTATCTCATCACCGAGCTGTTTAACAAAACAGGCTTTTATGA
Source organism: Eubacteriales bacterium (assembly GCA_045594565.1). GTDB lineage: Bacteria > Bacillota > Clostridia > Oscillospirales > SIG627 > RGIG6353. Next base: position 16,871 of record JAZNYT010000076.1, on the reverse strand, counting down.
CAGTGTTATAGAAAAGATGCAAAGCTCTCAAAATAAGGGCAAAAGCCAACAGGTAAAAAGCTTTCGCCTTAAGGTTTCTCCCCACTCCTTCGCGGTGAATCAGACTGTTCGCGACGTAATGTGGCCCTCATCGGCGGTAGTCGTATCTATACAACGCGAAGGGCATGAGCTTCAGAATATGGACAGCGTGGGAGATGCGGAAATGCTGGAGGGAGATATCGTAAATCTGAGAGTAAAATTCTTTGACGAAGAAGAAATAACAAAAGAGCTTTCTGCACTGGTTGGTGAAATTGTATAATATTTCACAAATTTATCGCTTCTTATTATATATAAAAATATTGACAAAAATCGGCTTATATGTTAAAATAATTGTGTAATTTTTCCCGTTCTGTAACTGACGGTAAGGCGAATTGACGCCAGGGAGCAGGACGGCACAAAGCCGACCGTCTGGGCAGTCCCTGAAAACCGAGGGACTGCCCTGCTTATTTTTCGGCATAAAGGAGTTTATTATGAAAAAAGTTGCTATTATTATCGGGTCGGACAGTGACCTTCCCATTGCAGAAAAAGCATACAATACTCTCGTCGAGCTGGACATTCCCGCAACAGTGCATATCTTCTCGGCACATCGCACTCCCGACGAGGCAAGAGACTTTACAAGAAGTGCCAAAGATAATGGCTACGGCGTAATTATTGCGGCGGCAGGTATGGCGGTACACCTTGCAGGTGCGGTTGCGGCAAACACACTTCTCCCCGTTATCGGTATCCCCGTAAAATCGGGTGACCTCGGGGGTATGGACGCACTTCTTTCCACCGTTATGATGCCCTCGGGTATCCCTGTTGCAACCGTTGCAATAGGAGGCGGCGCAAACGCGGCGCTCCTTGCGGCAGAAATCCTCGCGCTCTCCGACGACGCCCTTTTTGAAAAGCTTCTTGCAAAGCGTCGCGAGAACACGGCTACGGTTCTTGAAAAGAACAGAAAAGCCGAAGAAAAATTCAATAAGTAAAAAATTTAGGTAACATAAAAGGAGAACAAAACTATGGCAAAGACAAAGATTTACACAGGTAAGACAAAGGACGTATTTCAGCTCGACAACGGCAACGTGCTTCTTAAGTTCAAGGACGACTGCACAGGTGCTGACGGTGTATTCGATCCCGGTGCAAACACCGTAGGACTTCAGATTGAGGGCGTTGGTAAGGTTAACCTTAAAATGTCTGTATACTACTTTGAAAAGCTCCGCGAAGCAGGAATCAAAACTCACTACGTTTCAGCAAATCTTGACAACACCACCATGGAAGTTCTCCCAGGCAAGGTTTTCGGTCACGGGCTTGAGGTTATCTGCCGCAGAAAGGCAGTAGGAAGCTTCTTCCGCCGTTACAGCGAATACATCGAAGAGGGCGCTGACCTGGACTACTACGTTGAGATGACCTTCAAGAATGACGATAAGGGCGACCCCCTTGTAACAAAAGAAGGCATTGTTGCTCTCGGTGTTATGACCGACGCTCAGTACGATAAGGTTTCCGATATGACAAAGAAGGTTACAAAGATTATTGCCGAAGACCTCGCAGAGCTTGGTCTCGAGCTTTACGATATCAAGTTTGAGTTCGGTCACGACGGCGACGACGTTTACCTCATCGACGAAATTGCATCAGGTAATATGAGAGTTTACAAGGACGGCGAATATATCGATCCTATGACCCTCTCCGACCTCTTCTTCTCGGTGAGATAAAATATGGGCGGAGTATTCGGACTTACTTCAAAGAGAGATGCGGTGTCCGACGTTTTCTTCGGCACCGACTATCACTCACATCTGGGAACACGCAGAGCGGGTATGACCGCTTGGGACAAGGAAGAAGGCTTCCAGCGTGATATCCACAATATTTCAAATTCTCCCTTCCGTACAAAATTCGACAACGTACTTACCGAGATGAAGGGCACCTCCTGTATCGGCGCTATAAGCGATACAGACCCTCAGCCTCAGCTGGTGCGCTCGATACTCGGCACCTATGCCGTGGCAACGGTGGGCAGAATAAACAACGTTGAAGAAATAATAAAAGAGCACTTCGAGCCTGTTGGCTATCACTTTGACTCGCTCAGCGGCGGTCAGGTAACGCCTACCGAGCTTGTATCCGCCCTCATAGCCCTAAAAGGCGACTTCGTTGAGGGAATAAGGTTTGCCCACAAGGTCATCGACGGCACAGCGCTCGTTATGATTTTAAAATCCGACGGCTCTCTTATAGTAGCACGTGATAAGTGCGGAAGGCTTCCCCTCTCGGTAGGACGTGACGAGGACGGCTACTGCGCCGCCTTCGAAACCTACTCCTACACAAAGCTTGGTTACGAAAAGGTGCGTGACCTTAAGGCAGGAGAAATAGTAGAGCTTACCCCCAACGGTATGAAAACTCTCTTTGAGGGAAGCGGATGTAAAAAGACCTGTGCTTTCCTTTGGGCGTACTTCGGCTATCCCGCATCCTCCTACGACGGAATAAACGTGGAGGCTATGAGAATAAGAAACGGCGAGATAATGGCGGAGAATGACAAAAAAGCAGGTGTGGCAAGCGACGTTGACTCGGTTTCGGGTGTGCCCGATTCGGGAACACCTCACGCTATCGGCTACGCCAACACGTCGAAATTACCCTTCACCAGACCTTTTATAAAATATACTCCCACTTGGCCCCGTTCCTTTATGCCCTCGGGCAGTGCACAGAGAGTCAAGATTGCGAAGATGAAGCAAATTCCCGTACATGACTTTATAGAAAACAAGAAGCTTCTTCTTGTGGACGACTCGATAGTCCGCGGAACACAGCTTCAGGAAACCGTTGAGTTCCTTTACGATAACGGTGCCGTTGACGTACATATGCGTTCGGCTTGCCCTCCTATTATGTACGGCTGTAAATATCTCAACTTCTCACGTAATAAATCGGACTATGACCTTATAGCAAGAAGAATAATTCTTGAGCTTGAGGGTGAGGAGGGTGAGAAGTATATCGACGAGTACGCTTCTCCTTATACCGAAAGAGGAAAGGCTCTCCGACAAAAGATTTCCGAAAAGTTCGGCTTCGCTTCCCTTGAGTATCAGACCCTTGAGGGAATTATCAAGGCAATCGGACTTGACGAGAGTGAGCTTTGCACGTACTGCTGGACCGGTAAAGAATAGAACTTCCGTTCTATTCTTTACAATGAATAATGAAAATTGAAGATTGAAAAATTAAGGTGATTTTGCAAAGCAAAATTACAAACAATCGTAAATTTGCCAGGGGCAAATTATCCGCAATTATTCAATATTCATTATTCAATATTCACTAAATTTAAGGAGATAGAAATACTATGATTCACGAAAACTCATCCTCTGCAAGCTACGCCGCAGCAGGCGTAGACATTACTGCAGGTTATAAAGCAGTTGAGCTTATGAAAGCTCACGTTGCAAGAACACAGACCAAGGGCTCGGATTGTGATATCGGAGGCTTCGGCGGACTTTTTGTTCCGAATATTGCGGGTATGGCTGAGCCTGTTCTTGTAAGTGGAACAGACGGCGTCGGAACAAAGCTTAAGATTGCTTTTCTCATGGACAAGCATGATACTGTTGGCATCGACTGTGTTGCTATGTGTGTAAACGACGTTATATGCTCGGGTGCCGCACCTCTCTTTTTCCTCGACTATATTGCTTGCGGCAAGAACGTTCCCGAAAGAATTGCAGACATTGTTAAGGGTGTTGCAGAGGGCTGTGTGAGAGCAGGTGCTGCTCTTATAGGCGGTGAAACTGCAGAAATGCCCGGCTTCTACCCCGTTGACGAGTATGACCTTGCAGGCTTTGCCGTTGGTATGGTAGACAGGCCCAAGGTTATAGACAACAAGAAGATGGCAGAGGGCGACGTCGTAATAGCTCTCCCTTCATCAGGCGTTCATTCAAACGGCTTTTCTCTTGTAAGAAAGGTGTTTGACGTAGAAAACTGCGACCTTAAAAAGCCTCTCCCCGAGCTTTCCGGCAAGAGCCTTGGCGAAGCACTTCTTGAGCCTACAAAGATTTACGTAAAGCCTGTGCTTGCTCTTATGAAGGAAGTGGACGTTAAGGGCATTTCCCATATTACGGGCGGCGGATTCTACGAGAATATTCCCCGTTCTATCCCCGACGGACTTTGCGCGGAAATAAAGAAGGACGATGTGAAGGTTCTTCCTCTCTTCGACCTTATCGCAAAGACAGGAAACATTCCCGAAAGAGATATGTTCAACACCTTCAATATGGGTGTAGGTATGAGCATTGTAGTTCCTGCAAAAGAAGCCGACCGCGCTATCGAAATCCTCAAAGCAAACGGAGAGGACGCTTACGTTATCGGTAAGATAGTAAAGGGCGAGGAGAAAATTAAACTCGTTTAATTTTAATGAATAATGAAAATTGAAGATTGAATAATTTGGGTTAATTTCCTTTGGAAATTTTCGATTTATTATATCAAGGGGAAATGCTTTTCATAAAAGCACTCCCCCTTTAACCCCCACAAAAACTATAATAAAACAAACAATTTCCCGTAAGGGAATTATAATTGATTGTAAATTTGCCAAAGGCAAATTGTCCACAATTCTTCAATATTCATTATTCATTATTCAATCATTTTAATTACGGAGTAATTATGAACAAAACAAGAATTGCCGTCTTCGTCTCAGGCGGCGGTACAAATTTACAGGCACTCATTGATGCCGAGCATCGCGGTGAGATAAAGAGCGGTGAAATATCACTGGTGCTCTCAAACTCCCACACGGCTTTTGCTCTTGAAAGGGCAAAGAAGGCAGGAATAAAGAGTGCAGTAGTTACAAAGAAGGAAGAGGGAAGTCAGGAAGCCTTTGAAGAAAAGGTGAAGGCTATTCTCGAGGAAGAAAAGATAGACCTTATCGTCCTTGCAGGCTTTATGTCCATTCTTACAAAGGACTTCACCGACGACTATCCCGAAAGAATAATAAACGTACACCCCTCCCTTATACCCTCCTTTTGCGGTAAAGGCTTCTACGGACTGAAGGTCCACGAGGCAGCTCTTGAAAAGGGCGTTAAGGTTACGGGTGCAACGGTACATTTTGTAAATGAGATACCCGACGGCGGAAGGATTCTTTTCCAGAAGGCGGTTGAAATCAAGGACGGGGACACTCCCGAAATACTCCAGAGACGAGTTATGGAGGAGGCAGAGTGGATTATTCTTCCCCGTGCCGCAGAATACGTTTCTAAAATGATACAGGAGAGTAAATAAAATGAGTGTAAAGGGTAAGAACACAATAAAAGAGCTTTTAAGCAATAATTCATATCCCGGCAGAGGAATAATCACAGGTCTCAGTGCTGACGGCAAGAAGGCGATGATTGCTTACTTCATTATGGGAAGAAGTGAGAACAGCCGTAACAGAATTTTCCAGAGATTTGAGGGCGGTATGAGAACTAAGGCGTTTGATGAGTCAAAGCTCACCGACCCCAGCCTTATCATCTATAACCCCTACCTTTCGGCTTTCGAGGGTAACGTTGACATCGTTACAAACGGCGATCAGACAAATACCATTTACGACTTTATGAACGAAACACCCGAAGACGAATTTGCTTTTGAAAAGGCGCTTCTCACACGCGAGTTCGAGCCCGACGCTCCTAACTTCACACCGAGAATTTCCGCGGCTCTTTACTACAACTTTGTAGAGGAGAGCTTCACCTATAAAATGTCAATTCTGAAAAGCTCGGACGGAAATCCCGAGGTTTGTAACAGATACACCTATAACTACTCACCCATAGCAGGACTCGGTCACTTCATTCACACCTACGAGTGCGACGGAAATCCCATCCCTTCCTTCTACGGAGAGCCTGAGGTGGTAGAGCTTCCCGACAACGCTGAGGACTTTGCAGAGGAGGTTTGGACAAACCTCAATGCCGACAACAAGGTATCCCTTCTCATAAGATGCGTACCCCTTGACGGCAGCCCCGCAGAAGAAATTATCATAAATAAGAACATATAAGGAGAGAAAAAATGCTTGATTTTGAGCTTAAATACGGTTGTAACCCCAATCAGAAGCCCTCTAAAATATATATGAGAGACGGAAGTGAGCTTCCCATTGAGATTCTCAACGGACGTCCCGGCTACATAAACTTTCTTGATGCATTCAACTCATGGCAGCTTGTAAAGGAAATAAAGGAAGCGACAGGTATGGTTGCCGCTACCTCCTTCAAGCACGTATCACCCACCTCGGCGGCGATAGGAAAAATTCTCCCCGAAAGTCTCAAGAAGGCTTGCTTCGTTGACGATATTGAGGACCTTGACTCCTCCCTTCTTGCATCCGCTTATGCAAGAGCGAGAGGCACCGACCGTCAGTCTTCCTTCGGTGACTGGATAGCTCTTTCCGATAAGTGTGACGTTGTAACTGCACGTCTTATTGCAAGAGAGGTTTCCGACGGAATTATCGCTCCCGACTACGACGACGCGGCACTCGAGATACTGAAGGGCAAAAAGAAGGGCGCTTACAACATCGTTAAAATAGACGAAAGCTATGTTCCCGCTGAAATTGAGCACAAGGAAGTTTTCGGAATTACCTTTGAGCAGGGCAGAAATAACTTCAAAATCAACAAAGAGCTCCTTTCGAATATAGTAACTGCAAACAAAGAGCTTCCCGAGGACAAGGCAATTGACCTCATAATTGCTCTTATTACTCTCAAATATACACAGTCAAATTCAGTTGCATACGCTTATGACGGACAGTGTATCGGCGTTGGCGCAGGTCAGCAGTCCAGAATTCTCTGTACTCGTCTTGCAGGAAGCAAGGCAGACCTCTGGCACCTTCGTCAGCACCCCAAGACTCTCGCTCTTCCTTTCCTTGAGAGTGTTCGCCGTCCCGAAAGAGACAACTGCATTGACATCTACCTTTCCGACGAGCCCGAGGAGGTGCTTGCCGACGGCGTATGGCAGAGCTTCTTTACAGAGAAGCCCGAGGTGCTTACCAAGGAAGAAAAGAGAGCTTACCTTGATTCTATCACAGGTGTTTCTCTTGCCTCCGACGCTTTCTTCCCCTTCGGTGACAATATTGAGCGTGCAAAGCGCAGCGGTGTTTCATACGTTGCAGAGCCCGGCGGCTCGGTTCGTGACGACCAAGTCATTGAAACCTGCGACAAGTTTGGTATGACTATGGCGTTCACAGGAATGAGACTCTTCCATCATTGAGCTTTGCTCAATGATGGAAGAGAATGAATAATGAATAATTAAGGTCAATTTTCCTTCAGGAAAATTCACAATAAATTATAATTTTGCTTTGCAAAATTTTCCGAAATTATTCATTTTTCAATCTTCAATATTCATTAAAAATAGAAATGTAAGGATATTTTTTATAATGAACATACTTGTAATCGGCGGTGGCGGTCGAGAACACGCCATCATCAAAAAGATAAAAGAAAACAAAAGCGTAGAGCATATTTGGGCACTCCCCGGTAACGGCGGTATTGCAAAGGATGCGGAATGTGTGAATATCGGGGCAAAGGACACCGATGCTATCGTGGATTTTGCAAAAAATCATCCGGTTGACTTTGCGGTAGTTGCCCCCGACGACCCGCTGGTGCTTGGCACGGTAGACAGACTTGAGGAGATTGGTATTCCCTGTTTCGGCCCAAATGCCGCAGCTGCGGAAATCGAGGGAAGCAAAATTTTCTCCAAAAACCTTATGAAGAAATACGGCATACCCACTGCCGAATACGAGACCTTTGATAATATGGAGGAGGCTATCTCTTACGTTCGTACAAAGGAAGCTCCCATCGTTATCAAGGCTGACGGACTTGCTCTCGGCAAGGGCGTTATTATTGCAGAAACCATCGACGATGCAGAAAAAGCAATAAAGATGATGATGGAGGATGGCGCTTTCGGTAAGAGCGGCAGCCGTATCGTTATAGAAGAATTCTTAACCGGTCCCGAGGTTTCGGTGCTCTCCTTCACCGACGGTGAGACAGTTGTTCCAATGGTATCCTCTATGGACCATAAGAGAGCCCTTGACGGTGACCGCGGACTTAACACAGGCGGTATGGGTACTATAGCACCTAACCCCTGCTACACCGAAGATATTGCAGATGAGTGTATGAAGACCATCTTCAAGCCTACTATCGAGGCTATGAAGGCAGAGGGCCGTCCCTTCAAGGGATGCCTCTACTTCGGACTTATGCTTACCCCCAAGGGCCCCAAGGTTATTGAATATAACTGCCGTTTCGGCGACCCCGAAACACAGGTAGTTCTTCCTCTCATGGAAACAGACCTTCTTGAAACCATGATGGCAACAAGAAACGGAACTCTAGGTAGCCTTGACGTGAGATTTTCAAAGGGTGCCGCTGCCTGTATAGTTCACGCATCAAAGGGCTATCCCGAAAAGTATGAATCGGGATTCGAGATAACCGAAGAAGATATAGGCGATGCCTTTATCTACTATGCAGGAGCAAAAGCAGAGGACGGCAAGATAAAGAGTGCTGGAGGCAGAGTTCTCGGCGTTGTAGCAAAGGCAGACACTCTTGAAAAGGCTATAGAAAAAGCATATTGTGCAAGCGAAAAGGTGCATTTCGACAATGCATTTTACCGCAAGGATATAGGGCAAAAAGCACTTGAATTATCAAGAAAATAATTAAAATTGAAGATTGAATAATGAAATAATTTAGGTCATTTTGGCTTTGCCAAAATTCCAATCAATTATAATTTTGCTTTGCAAAATTTACCTTAATTCTTCAATATTCATTCTTCAATATTCATTAAAATAAAGGGAGACAGAAATGGTATATCGCATATATGTAGAGAAAAAAGAGGGCGAAGCACATGAGGCGGCGTCACTTCTCCGTGACCTCAACAACTTCGTAGGACTAAAAGAAGTCGTGGGCGTTCGTGTTATCAACCGCTACGACGTGTCGGGAATTGATGAAAAGCTTTTCAAAACTGCCGTAAAGACAGTATTTTCCGAGCCTCAGCTTGATGAGACGTTCACCGAGCTTGACGTAAAGGACGGCGTTGTATTTGGCGTTGAACCCCTCCCCGGTCAGTTTGACCAGAGAGCAGACTCGGCGGCACAGTGTATACAGATAATCTCAAAGGGAGAAAGACCCATTGTAAAGAGTGCGAAGATTTACGTGCTTGAGGGTGACATCACGAAAGAGGTGCTTGATAGCGTAAAGAAGTACGTTATCAACCCCGTTGAATGTCGTGAAGCATCCCTTGAGCTGGCAGAAAGCCTTGAAACCGACGTGGCAGAGCCCGCAGACGTTAAGGTGCTTGAAGGCTTTAATGCCCTTGACGAAAAAGGACTTCAGGACTTCCTTTCTACATATTCTCTCGCAATGGACTTGAACGATATCCGTTTCCTTCAGGACTACTTCAAGGGGGAGAAGAGAGAGCCTACCATCACCGAAATCAGGATGATAGACACCTACTGGTCTGACCATTGCCGTCACACCACCTTCCTTACAAACATCGACAAGGCAGAGTTCGAGGACGAAGTAGCCGAGGCTACCTGGAAGGAATATATGGCAAAGCGTGACGAGCTTGGAAGACAGCACAAGTCTATCTGCCTTATGGACCTTGCAACCATTGCAGGAAAAGCGCTTGACAGGGCCGGCAAGCTTGAAGGTCTTGACAAGTCGGACGAAATAAACGCTTGTACAGTTAAGATAAAAGTAAAGGTCGACGGAGAGGAACAGGATTGGCTTCTTCTCTTCAAGAACGAAACACACAATCATCCCACAGAAATTGAGCCTTTCGGCGGTGCGGCTACCTGTATCGGCGGTGCTATCCGTGACCCCCTTTCGGGCAGAAGCTACGTTTACGCCGCAATGAGAGTAACAGGCGGTGCCGACCCCACACGTCCCGTTGAAGAAACGCTTCACGGAAAGCTTCCTCAAAGAAAGCTCGTGACCACAGCGGCGCAAGGTTACTCCTCCTACGGTAACCAGATAGGTCTTGCTACTTGTCAGGTAGACGAAATATACCACGACGGCTACCTTGCAAAGCACATGGAAATAGGTGCAGTGCTTGGTGCGGCACCTCAGTCCTCGGTACGCCGCGAGTGCCCCTCTGAGGGTGACGTTGTAATACTTCTCGGCGGCAGAACAGGCAGAGACGGTATCGGCGGGGCAACAGGCTCCTCTAAATCCCACAACGAAAAATCCCTCGACACCTCGGGCGCTGAGGTACAGAAGGGTAACGCTCCCGAGGAGCGTAAGCTTCAGAGACTTTTCCGCAACGCTGACGCTGTAAGACTTATTAAGAGATGTAACGACTTCGGTGCAGGCGGTGTATCGGTTGCTATCGGTGAGCTTGCAGACGGTCTTATGATTGACCTTGACAAGGTAACAAAGAAATACGACGGACTTGACGGAACAGAGCTTGCCATTTCCGAGTCACAGGAAAGAATGGCAGTTGTTGTTTCTCCTGACGACGCTGATAAATTCATGTCATTTGCCGGAAGTGAAAACCTTGAAGCTACAATAGTTGCAAGGGTTACAGCCGAAAAGAGACTCGTTATGACCTGGCGAGGCAAGAAAATAGTTGACATATCCCGCGCCTTCCTTAACTCCAACGGTGCGGAAAAACACATCGACGTTAAGGTTAAGAAGGGTGATATACACGTAAAGGAAAAATTCGACTCCTTCAAGGATGGCATTATAAAGACAGCCTCCGACCTCAATATTTGTTCGAGAAGAGGTCTTACCGAGCGATTTGACTCAACTATCGGTGCAGGTACCGTTATGATGCCCTTCGGCGGTAAGAATCAGCTTACTCCCTCTCAGGCAATGGTAAACAAAATTCCTCTTGAAAAGGGACATACGGATAGCGTTTCCTTTATGGCTTGGGGCTACAACCCCTTCATCAGCGAAAAGAGTCCTTATAGAGGTGCATACCTTGCAGTTCTTGAGTCTCTTTCAAAGCTCGTCGGGGCAGGCGCTGATATCACAAAGGATACCTACTTCACATTCCAGGAATACTTTGAAAAGCCTCTCCGTGACCCCTACCGTTGGGGCAAGCCTCTTGCGGCACTTCTCGGTGCTTACAAGGCACAGATGGATTTTGAAATCGCATCTGTTGGCGGTAAGGACTCTATGAGCGGTTCCTTCGAAAAGATTGACGTTCCTCCCACACTCGTTTCCTTTGCGGTTTCCGCAGGAGTATTGGACGACGTTATCACGTCGGAATTCAAGGGTGCAGATCACAAGACGGTGCTTCTCGCTCCCGTCTATACCGAAAACGCACTCCCCGACCCCGACTCACAGAAGAGAGTTTATGCCGAGGTAACACGTCTTATACGCGAAAAGAAGGCTTTGTCTGTTCGTACACTTACCCTTGGCGGTATTGCCGAAGCGGTAATCAAGATGGCTATAGGTAACGGTATCGGCTTTGAGTTCGATAGCGCTCTTGCTCTTGATAGTCTCTTTGATTACGGATACGGCTCCTTCATCATTGAAATGGCAGACGATACTCTTCCCGAGGGCGCGATTGTACTTGGTACAACAACCCTTGAAGAAAAGCTCGTTTACGGCGGTGAAGAAATTGCTCTTTCCGAGGTGCTTGACACCTACAATGCAAAGCTTGAAAAGGTTTATCCCGTAAACGCGGGACATCCCGACACAACACCTCCCACATATAGCTACAACTCATTCAACACCTACAAATCAAAGAACGGCGCACCCAAGCCCCGTGTTCTTATACCCGTATTCCCCGGTACAAACTGTGAATACGATAGCGCAAGAGCGGTAAGAGAGGCAGGCGCCGAGCCCGAGATTTTCGTTATAAATAACCTTTCCTCCACTGCTATAGCAGAGTCGGTACATAACTTCGCGGTATCCGCCGCAAACTCACAGATAATCTTTATCCCCGGCGGCTTCTCGGGCGGTGACGAACCCGACGGCTCCGGCAAGTTCATTACCGCATTCTTCCGCAACGGCGAGATAAAGGATGAGGTAAAGACACTCCTCGAGCTTCGTGACGGCCTTATGTGCGGTATCTGTAACGGCTTCCAGGCACTTATTAAGCTTGGTCTTGTACCCTACGGTACTATTACCGAGCCTTCAGAGCACGCACCTACCCTTGCAGGCAACATTATAGGACGCCACCAGTCAAGAATCGTCAAGGTGCGAGTTGCTACAAACAAGTCTCCTTGGCTTACAGGTGTAAAGGTTGGCGACGTACTGAGCGTACCCATTTCACACGGCGAGGGAAGATTTACCGCTCCTCGTGAGCTTATAGACGCTCTCGGAAAGAACGGTCAGATTGCAACTCAGTACTGCGATATGAACGGAAATCCCACCATGGATATAAACTTCAATCCCAACGGTTCAATAGATGCTATTGAGGGTATCATATCCCCCGACGGACGTGTTATCGGTAAGATGGGACACGCCGAGAGAATCGGAAACGGTCTCTACAAGAACGTAGAAGGCAACTACGATATGAAGCTCTTTGACTCTGCCGTAAAGTATTACAAATAAGCACAAAAAGCAAGGTGAAAACCTTGCTTTTTTTGATATGTTATGTTAATATTATAAAAAATGCGAGGAGGCATATTATGAATATTGAAATAAAACAGATTTCTTCCCTTGAAAAAGTGAAGCTTAAAGAAAATCCGGAATTTATCGAAAAAAATTCAAGAAAAGCCGTTGCAGGCGAGCGTATAAACTATCAGATAACCATAAAGAGCGATACCTACTCTCACACAGAGGTGACCCTTGAGTCCCCCTTTGGAGATGCGGTTCGGGTCTACTCTGTAAAAGAAGTTGTATGTGACACCGCCTACACCTCACCCGATGCAGAAAACGACGGGTATCTCTTAAACGGCCCCGGTATGATTCCCGACGTGCTTGTACCTATGGAGGAACAGAACTGGCGCATTACGTTAAAAGAAAAGAGAACCCATTCTCTTTTTGTATCCGTAGACGTTCCCGAGGATGCTAAGGCAGGAAAATACGAAATAAAGGTGAAGCTTGCAGCTGCTACCATTCTCGTCGGAGCACAGCCCGACACCTTTGTGGAAGCGGTTTATACTATCGATGTAATTCCCGCCGTAATGCCCGAGCAGACACTCATCTACACAAGATGGTTCTATGCAGACTGTATCGCAGTTTACCACAACCTTGAAATATACTCCGAAAAGCATTGGGAGTACATCGAAAAGTACATAAACGAGGCAGTACGTACAGGTCAGAATATGATACTCGTACCCGTACACACCCCTCCCCTTGATACCGAGATAGGCACCGCCCGTCCCTGTGTACAGCTTGTGGATATCGAGAAGACGGAGAACGGCTATAAGTTCGGCTTTGAAAAGCTTGAAAGATTTATCGCCCTTGCCGAAAGGTGCGGTATGAAATATTATGAGATAGCTCATATGTTCTCACAGTGGGGTGCAAAGTGCGCTCCCAATATCGAGGTTACAGTCAACGGAAAGAAGGAGCTTTACTTCGGTTGGCACGTTGCCTCCGATTCCGAGGAATATCTCGAATTCCTTCCCCAATACCTTACCGCTCTTTGTGAGGAATTTGATAAACTCGGCATTACCGACAGAGTTTATTTCCACATTTCCGATGAGCCTTCGGTAAAACAGATTGAAAAGTACGAAAATGCCATGAAGCGCGTTAAGCCTTATATTGGAAGCTGCAAGACCTTTGACGCCGTATCTCACTTCGAGTTTTACGAGCTTGGACTCATCGAGTGCCCCGTAACCCTCATTTCGTCGCTTGCTCCCTTCCTTAAGGAAAATATCGAAAATCAGTGGACCTACTACTGTTGCGGACCGCAGGGTGTTTATCCCAACAGCTTCCTGGCGATGCCGTTATACAGAGTAAGAGTTCTGGGATTTCAGCTTTACAAGTACAATATTAAAGGCTTCCTTCATTGGGGTCTTAACTACTACAATTCGGAGCGTTCAAGATATCCTATCAATCCTTACGTTACCACCTCGGCAGACGGTGTATTCCCCTCCGGCGACGGATATATCCTTTATCCCTCAAAGAGTGGCGCTTACGGCTCCCTCCGCGGTGAAGCCATGAAGGAGGCGCTTGACGATATGAGAATCTGTCAGCTTCTTGAAAAGAAGATAGGTCGAGAAAAGGTAATCGAGATGATAGACTCTGCGGCAGGCGGAGAGCTTAAGTTCAACTCCTACCCCAGAAACAACGAATATCTCGAAAGCCTTCGTGCAGCAATGATAGAGAAAATTGAAAATTGAAAGTAAAACTGGGAAATTTTGCTTGAATTAAATTTGAAATTTATTATATTAAAGGGAGAGAACTTTTATAAAAGTTCTCTCCCTTTAAAACTTAACAACTAATTAAAACTAAGGTGAAGAGCGCTATTTTTCTAATTTCTCATACTCTCTTCACATACTCTTTTTATACTTAAGCGGTGACATTCCCATTTCGTTTTTAAAGCTTTTGCAGAAATACGAAGCGGAAGAAAATCCCACCTCCTCCGATATCTCCTCCATAGAAAGAGAAGTATTTTCCATAAGAGACAAAGCCATCTCGATTCTCTTCTTTGTGATATACCCCCCAACAGTACACCTGAAGCTATTGTGGAAAAGTCTGTATAAAACGCTTTTCGAAAGATTTATTTCGGATGAAATAAGGTCGATGGATAAATCTCTTTTCAGATTACTCGAAATATAGGAAACCGCCTTTTCCAGATTCTCATCAACAGTGGGAGAAAGCATTTTTTCGATAAGAATATAACCAAGAAGCACCTCGGCAAGATTTGAAACACTGTTTATCTTTTCTTCATCAAAAAAAGGTAATTTAGAATAAGCCTCCTGACGTACGGGAGTTGGAGCTTCGTCACCTATCCTCATCTGCCCGATAGCAATATATCCGATAATACTGTCACTGTATATAATGGGAATCGCAACGTTCATAAGTCCGCCATGGCAGACGTGGGTAACTCTTCCGCGAGCCCTTCTACACTTTTCAAGAAGCTCTCTGTCTGAGGTCTCGCAAGCCCTTGTACCTTGATAAAAAGAGCAATATTCGGTATCTATGCTAAAATTCTTAACGCCTACTCTGGTAAAATCTTCCTTGTATAAGTCCATATTTACACCCGTTGCGCGATGAAAATCCTCAAGCACTCGGTTTATTTTTTCAACGTCATAATTTATGTTCATCTTTGTCACCCCCTTCATTATAGCACTCCAAATTTTTTTGTCAATGGTTTTGACATCAAGAAATATAGTACAAAAATAAAAGTATCAAAACATATTTACAAATAGTAAAACAAGTGATATAATCAAGGTAATATAAGATTTCGGAGGTAAATATGAACAATCTTAAAGCCGGATTCGGCAGAATTAACATAACCCCCATGAGAGGTATTCCGATTTCGGGTTACTTCAAGGAAAGATACTCTACAGGTAACCTTGACGACCTTGAAATCACCGCTCTCGCCCTGGAAAGCGGTGACAAGAGAGTCATCCTTTTCTCCCTTGATATACTCAACATTTCAACCTACATAGTTGAAGAAATGAGAAAAGCCGCCTCAGAGGCTACAGGCGTCCCCTATGAAGGAATTTATATTCATGCAACACATACTCATACAGGCCCCTTCATTGACCCCTTGAGAGTTGAGATAGGAAAAGAGCTTGTTGAAGAATACAAGAGCTTCGTTATTAAGAGAATAGCAGACGTCGCAAGAGATGCTATTGAAGACCTTAAGGACGCGGTTATGGGTTACGCTGTAGGACAGAGCCCCAACGTAGCATTCGTTCGCCGCTTCAGAATGAAGGACGGCTCCATCAAGACTAACCCCGGTGTTCACAACCCCGACATCGTTGAGCCTGTAGGAGAGGTTGACGAGAGAGTCAACGTGCTTCGTTTTAAGAGAGAAGGAGCTGACGATATCGCGCTTCTCAACGTTGGCAATCACCCCGACACCATCGGCGGTGATAAGATTTCGGCAGACTGGCCCGGATTTACAAGAAGATTCTTCGAAAAGGCTGTTGACGGCACTAAATGTATCTTTTTCAACGGAGCACAGGGCGACGTAAACCACGTAAACGTTCATCCCACCAAGGGCGACTTCAACGATATGTTTGTTGACTTCGATGACGTTTCCCGCGGCTACGGTCATTCAAGACATATGGGACGAGTTGTTGCAGGTGCGGCAATGCAGGTTTGGGACAAGGTTACCTACACCGACGTTGACGACATAAAAGCGCTTAACAAGACTGTTGACGTGCCCTCTAATATGCCTGCGAAGGAAGATCTTCCTCTCGCTCATAAGTACAACGACCTTCACCTTGCAGGTAAGGATAGTGAGATTCCTTACAAGGGTATGATGCTCACAACAGTTGTAGCCGAGGCTATGAGAATGGTAAGACTGGAAAACGGTCCCGCAAGCTTCCCCATGACCTTTACCGCTCTTAAAATCGGTAACGTAGCTTTCTTCGGTATCCCCGGAGAGCCCTTCAACGGAATTGGCAGAGGCGTTAAGTCCTCTGAAGGCTGGGATATGGTTTGTCCTACCTGTCTTACAAGTGGCTCAAACGGCTACTTCCCCATGCAGGACGCTTACGATGAAGGCGGCTATGAAGCAAGAAGCTCAAACTTCAAGGCAGGCGTTGCGGAATTTATCATAGACGAAGCACTCAAGATGCTCGATGAAATAAGAAAGTAAAATTTATAATTCAAGAGAGGCAGATTTTTTAATCCGCCTCTCTTTTTCGTTACTCAAATTATGATATCATGATATTATGATATCATAATATCATGATATCATAATTCCCCATACGTTCTTACCAACAGAATAATTTTCCGCAAGGCAACTTTACCTTAATTTGCAACCGCTAATGAGAATTATGTTCGTGATTTACATGAGACAGTGTTTGACATTGACGCTCCGAAATTACGTTGTGTCCTTCG
>JAZNYT010000075.1:0-3194 GCA_045594565.1 Eubacteriales bacterium | reverse complement strand
ATCAAGCACTATAACAAAGAGACATTTGCGTATTACGCATATCAGAAAACAGGAAAGCGACTTGATCCTAACTCTATTTTCGACGTGCAGATAAAGAGAATGCACGAGTATAAGCGTCAGCTTCTTAACGTTCTTAAGATCATTGCTCTTTATAATGAGATCATAGAGAATCCCAATTCGGATATTCCTCCTCAGACGTTTATTTTTGGTTGTAAAGCTGCTCCAGGTTACGCTATGGCAAAGAAGCTTATCAAGCTGATCTGGTTCCTTTCTGAAGAACTCGAAAAAAATCCCCTCACAAGAGACAGACTTAAAGTTGTCTTCATGGAAGAGTACAACGTTTCTCTCGCGGAAGTTCTTATTCCCTCGGCTGATATCTCCGAGCAGATCTCTCTTGCGGGTAAAGAGGCAAGCGGTACGGGTTGTATGAAGCTTATGATGAACGGAGCAGTTACTATCGGTACTCTTGACGGCGCCAACGTGGAAATGAGAGAGGCGGTAGGAGAAGAAAACATCTTCATCTTCGGACTCACCGCAGAGGAGGTAGAAAGCCTCTATCTTACAGGCTATAACCCTGTGAGCTACTACACCTCAAGCGAAAAGCTCGAAAGGGTGGTAAACAGACTTTCCCGTGGCTTTGGAGGAGAGTGCTTCTCCGACCTGTCCTCCTATCTTTTAAGCGCTACCGGAAGAGCCGACCCTTATATGTGCCTTGCTGATTTCGAATCCTATCATCTGACGCACCGAGCAGTTATTAACTCATACCAAAATCGTCCTCACTGGTGCCGTATGTCGCTTATGAATATTGCATCATCGGGTTACTTTGCCGCCGACAGAGCCATCGAAGAATACGCCACAAGGATATGGAATATAGAAAATGTTACCGAGAAACACTGAAACACCAACGAAAATAAAAATGACAAAAAGGTGCCGCGAAAAAGACGCGACGCCTTTCGGTGCTTTTGCCGAGGGAGAGGATATAACCTTTACCCTGAACTTACCCCGAGGGCTTGGTGTGACGGGGGTTGTGCTTAAAATAGAGGGTGACGGAGAAAATCCTTTTGACCTACCTTTTTCTTTTGTTGATACAAAAAGGGCAGAAGACGTTTATGAGGTGGCTTTAAAGGGTTTTGAAAAGGGGCTTTATTTTTATGAATTTGTCCTTTTTCGGGGTAATGACACACTCTTTTCGGATAGCATAAATAACCTCGACTTCACTCTGTCGGAAAGCGGAGGAAGAAAATTTACTCTCCTCATCTACGAAAAGGATTTCCACACACCTGATTTCTTAAAGGGGGGAGTGATATATCATATATTTCCCGACCGCTTTCGCCGCGGAAAGGGAGAGGTGACCCCTCACGGCATAATAAACGATGACTGGGAAAACGGCATCCCTCCATATGCCGAAAAAGCAGGTGCACCCCTTGAAAACAACGTTTTCTTCGGGGGTAATCTATGGGGAGTGATAGAAAAGCTCGACTATCTTCTATCCCTTGGCGTAACTGTTATTTACCTCTCCCCTGTCTTTGAATCGGCTTCAAACCACCGCTACGATACGGGTGACTATGAGAAGATAGACTCACTTCTGGGAGGTGACAAGGCTTTCGACGAGCTTATACGTGAATGTCACAAAAGGAATATAAAGGTAATACTTGACGGTGTATTCAACCACACGGGAGACGATAGCAGATACTTCAACAGGAAAAGAACGTATACCGAATTTGGTGCAAGTCAAGGTAAGGCGTCGCCGTATTTTAGGTGGTATAGCTTCACACGTTTCCCCGACAAGTACGAGTGCTGGTGGGGCATTGACATAATGCCGAGACTCAATCACGAAAACGAGGACTGCCGCAGATATTTTACCGAAAAGATAGCAAGAAAGTGGCTTCTTCGGGGGGCGGACGGATGGAGACTTGACGTTGCCGATGAGCTTTCCGACACTTTTCTCCAAGACTTCAATCGCACGGTTAAGGGTGAGGGAGAGAAGGCTATCATCGGGGAGGTATGGGAGAACGCCGTAACCAAGATAGCCTACGGGAAAAGGAGAAAATATTTCTTTGGCTCTCAGCTTGACAGTGTAATGAATTACCCCTTGAGAAATGCCATAATCGCCCTGCTTCTCCACCGTGATACCGAATACTTTTACAACGTTCTTACCGAGCTTTACGCCACCTATCCGCCCGAGGTCTCCCACTCACTTATGAACATCATATCAACTCACGACACCGAAAGGATGCTATCAGTACTGGGGAATCCCTCTCTTTTAAATGAGAGAGACAACAATATTCTTGCAAAAGCAAGGCTCACCTATGAAGAGAGAAGTGTTGCAATAAAAAAGATGAAGATAGCATCCCTTATTCAGTACACCGTTTTCGGCATCCCCTCTCTTTACTATGGCGACGAGGCTGGAATGGAAGGATATCACGACCCCTTCTGCCGTCTCCCCTTCCCTTGGGGCAGAGAGGATATGACTCTTACCGACCACTATAAAATGCTTGGTGCATTACGTGCCACACACGAAGCACTCAAGGACGGCGACTTTGAATTTGTGACACACACAGAAAAAGAAATATCTTACAGAAGAAAAAAGGGAGAGGATAGCGTAACGGTTAGAATAGATATAGAAAACATGGAATATGAAATTACAATTTGATTTTTTAAAGAGAGGAAGGATTTTCATAAAATCCCCCTCTCTTAAACTCTCCCCAAAACTATAATAAAAATCAAAAGCTTTTGCTTTAGCAAAATACCCTCTGGGGCATAAAGTTACCGTAATTTTTAATGAAGATTGAATAGTGAATATTGAATAATTAAGGACAATTTTCCTTTCGGAAAATTCACAATTAATTGAAAATTTGCTTTAGCAAATTAACCTGAATTCTTCAATTATAAAAGCGAGAGATTTTGAGGTAAAACAAAATAAATGGAAAATGGAAAATGGAGAATGGAAAATTATTGTTAATTTCCTGCGGAAATTTTCGATTAATTATACAGGGTAGCATTGTTACGCAAAATACAATAAGTTAAATAGTTTTGCTTTAGCAAAAGTTACCTGTGCGGTTTCAGCACATCGGTAAGTTGAAAGTTTCAGCACATCGGTAAGTGATGTGTCAGCACATCGGTAAGCCCATGGTATAATAAAGCCGAAAGGCGGTGCTAAAAAATGCCATGGAAGGTAACCGATAAAATGAACG
>JAZNYT010000074.1:0-20747 GCA_045594565.1 Eubacteriales bacterium | reverse complement strand
GGCTCACAGAACGACATGGCTACGATCCGACTTGTGATAAAATGAGTACGGTTGCCGTAATATGCGCAATGGACAAAGAGATAGCATATATAAGAGATAATTTCGGAGCAAAGCTCATTGATGAAAAGAACGCAATATATAAGTGCGAATATTCGGGGCACATT
This sequence comes from Eubacteriales bacterium, assembly GCA_045594565.1. GTDB lineage: Bacteria > Bacillota > Clostridia > Oscillospirales > SIG627 > RGIG6353. Next base: position 20,583 of record JAZNYT010000074.1, on the reverse strand, counting down.
GTAATTGCTACCGTTTCGGGTATCGGAAAGGTGAACAGTGCAGTTGCAACTCAGCGTATAATCGACCGTTTTTCTCCTGATTACGTTATAAACGTGGGAATAGCCGGAGGACTTGACAAAAGTCTTTCGGTTCTTGATATGGTTGTTGCGAAGGATACTACCTATCATGATTTTTACCCTATGTCATTGCTTGAAGAGGACGTAAATCTTAAAACGAGTGTATTCAGATGTGACGAAAAGCTGGTGTCGCTTGCAGAGTCTGCTTGTGAAAAGCTGAAAAGGGAAGGGAGAATAAAGAACTACGTTGCAGGGCGCATTGTAAGCGGAGACTCTTTTGTGGAGGATAGTGAAAAAAGCCGTTACCTCAGAGAAGAGCTTTCTGGCTCCTGTGTTGAAATGGAGGGCGCGTCTATTTCACAGACCTGTATTATCAACGGAATACCATTTCTCGTGATAAGAAGTATTTCGGATTTTGCCGACAACAATGCAGGTATGAGCTACGACACCTTTGCCGAAGCCGCATCGACTCAGGCGGGAGAAACACTGTCTGAAATTATTAAAAGTTTGTAAATTGTGAATTTTCATAAAATATTACTATGTTAATTGGGTATTTTCTCACTTGACATAAGACTCACAATAGTGTAAAATAACTTTGTTTATGATATAGTGCCGTGCGAATGCCCGTCACAGTAATTTTCTTTGTATTATATTGAGGAGGTTTCCCATGAGAAATAAGATTATAAGCTTGCTCCTTCTTGTAGCAATGTGTATGTCCCTGCTTCTTACATCATGCTCGGACGTAGATACCGATTACGAAGAAGAAACAAGTACTATTCCTGCAATAACCCTTACCCTTTACGGTATAAAGGAAGAGGGGACTACAGACGAAGCAATTGAGCTTGTAGAGTCTGAAATCAATAGGATAACAGAGGACAAGTATAAGACTACTGTCGAACTTCATCTGCTTAGCAGAGAGGAGTATGGCGAAACGATAGAAAATGCATTCGTTTCGGTTGACGAACAGATAGAAAGAACAGAGCTTGCAGAAAAGGCTGCTACTGCTGCTGCAAAGGCTGCAAGACTTGCTGCAAAGGCGCTTGATATCGATCAGCAGAAGGAAAAGAAGCGTGCACAGAGAGAATACGAAAAGTGGAACGAAGCACGTGGAGAATCGATGGAAGAAATCAGCGTTACTATGGCTGATGACGTTCAGCTCGACCTTTTCCTTGTAGATGATTACACATACTATCTTGACCTTATAGAGCGTGAGAGACTTGCTGATATTTCATCACCTCTTACAAGTACATACAGCATTATCACCAAGTACGTTAACCCTCTTACCATTGCAGTTGCAAAGGTAGCGGGCTCATACTACGGTGTACCTGCTAACAGAAAGCTTGGTGCCGACAGCAACGAAGGCTATTACTATGCATTCAGAACAGACCTTGTTGAAAAGTACGGACTTGAGCTTCCCACAGATACTCCTCCTACGCTCAACTCACTTGACGAGTGGTTCGATACCGTTAAGGCAAATGAGAATTGCACAGTATTCCTTGCACCTCCCAAGGCTATCCAGAGCTTCGACTTCTACAACAACGATATGGATAACTTCCCTGCATACGGTACAAAAAATATTGAAGCAACAGCAACAAACTCAAACGAGCTTGAATTTACCTTCGACATCGGTTCAGGTATGAACTCGGGTGTTGCATATCTTCACTTCAAGAAGATGAACAAGTACCGCACCTCAGGCTTCTTCGGAGCAGAGGGCGCTGACCCCAAGACTACCAATTTTGCAGTTGGTATCTTCCAGGGAACTCTCGACGAGGTTAAGGCACAGCTTGGCGATCAGGCAGACAAGTATTCTTATTACACATACACATATCCCAAGGTAACTACAAAGGATGCATTCGGTTCTACTTTCGTAGTAAGCGCATCTTGTAAGTATCCTAACCGTGCGGTACAGCTCATTTCAGGCTTCTGCACAAACGAAGAGCTTCGTAACCTTATCACCTTTGGTGTAAAGGATGTTCATTACGAGGTGAATTCCGATGGTAAGACAGTTACAAAGCTCACAAACGATTACAACATATCATTTGAAAGATTCGGTAACAGCCTTATCGGTTACGTACCCGAAGAACTTGGTGCAACCTACCAGCAGGATGCTATTGAAAGAAACCTTAAAATCAAGGCGAGCGCATTCATCGGATATTCCGAGTCTGTAGATGCCGAAGACGAAAAGGCATTCACTGAAATCAACAGAATAGCAAAAGAATACGTTTATGGTCTTATGAACGGTGAAATCGAAATCGACGCAGTTCTTGAGGAAGCAACCACAAGAATGGGTAAATACGAAGACCTGCTTGGACTTTATCCCGTTGAAGAGGACGAGCCCTACGTAGAAACCTACAACGCACTTCTTGCAAGCCTTAACGGAACGTTCTCCACCTTCTCCGCTACACGTCCCGGCGGAACAACCGCAATAGATAACTCGGTTATTTCCAAGGAAGAAAAGAAGAGAAGAGAAGAAGAAGCGGCACTTCTTAATCCCGAGCTTGCCGAAGGTGAAGCAGTTGAAGGCGAAATTCTCCCCGAAGACGCTGAATCAGCAGAGGGCGAAGAAACAGCAGAAGCTGAAACCGTAACAGAAGAATAAAAAAGCGTGTTTTGAGTGGCATGGCAACGTGCCACTCAAAACTTGCGAAAGAAAAAACAAAAAAACTATTGACAAGTCGCATAAAAGTCTGTATAATGGTATGCGACGAAAAAATTGACAACACGCGTATATTTACGTGATGGTTATAGAAGGAGGTGCAGATATGCTTAGAACATACCAGCCTAAGAAGAGACAGAGAAAGATGGAACACGGTTTCCGTAAGAGAATGAAGACTGCTAACGGAAGAAAGGTTCTCAAGAGACGCAGAGCAAAAGGAAGAGCACGTCTTACTTACTAAGATAGCAGATAGTGCAGATGTTAAACCGCCGATAAGAATTCCGAACCCATTAACTGTGGGCGGCTTTAGTCGGGGGTTTTTCCTTTTATTTGAGGAAATATGGAAAAAATATTTACAATTAAGAGTAATTCGGTATTTACCCGCATGTACTTGAAGGCGAAAAGCTCCCCTCAGCCAACGGTAGCGGTTTATTGCAGAAAGAACAATAGTCTGCCCCACGCTATGATAGGGATAACCGCAAGTAAAAAGATGGGCGGTGCAGTAGAGCGCAACAGAGCGCGCCGTATTATTCGCGAGGCTTACCGCACTCTAATACTTGAGGGAAGCGACGTAAACACAAAGCCTTACTATTTCGTTTTTGTTGCAAGAAAAAGATGTTTTTTGAAAACTACTCGTATGCAGGATGTCCTACGGGACTTGAAACGCGCATTTGAAGAACTTGGTGTTACAGGAAAAGAACAATGAAACACGTTTTTATTTTTTTAGTTAAGCTTTACCGAAAGTTTATCTCTCCTCTTTTCCCACCTTGCTGTCGCTTTACGCCTACTTGCTCGCAGTATGCGATAGAAGCGTTTGAAAAGCACGGGGCTTTCAAGGGACTTTTTCTTACTCTGTGGCGAATACTCAGGTGTAATCCGTTTTGCAAGGGCGGTCATGATCCCGTGCCTTGAATAAAGTTAAAGGAGCAATAAATGCAGATTATTTATAAAGCCTTTGGATGGCTAATGAAATTTTGCTACGATATCTGTGAGAACTTCGGCGGCTATGCAATTGCCCTTCTTCTCTTTTCACTTATCGTGCAGATTATACTTTTCCCTTTTGGTATAAAACAGCAAAAGAACTCACAGAAGCAGGCAAAACTTCGTCCTAAGGAAGCGGCTATCCGCAAAAAATATGCGGGCAGAACAGACCGCGCCACACAGATGAAGATGCAGGAGGAGATACAGAAGCTCTATCAAGAGGAAAACTTCAGCCCTCTTTCCGGTTGCCTTCCTCTCCTTATACAGTTCCCCATTCTTATCGCCCTTTTCTATGTAATTCAGAGACCTCTCTCCTACGTTTCGGGTATGGACGAGAGCCTTATTATGAAGCTCAAGGAGATAGTTGAAGGAATTTCTCCCAGCTTCGCAGAAACCTACGCTTCTATGGGCGCAAAGCAGATTTCACAGTTCGAAATCCCCCTTATCAGAGAAATTATAGCAAATATAGATGCAGATGCTATCAAGTCGGTGGTAGAAGGGTACGTTATTCCCAACTTCTCTATGTTCGGCAGTTTCCTCGATCTCTCCATGACGCCATGGGCTGCTTTTGATGGAAAATATCAGCTTATTATCATCCCCGTTATAACATTCCTTTCTGCATACTACGGACAGAAGCTCACCCGTAAGTTCACTTATCAATCACCTACAAATGCAGAAGCCGAGTCAAGTATGAAGCTTATGAATATCATGATGCCTCTTTTCTCTGCTTATCTTGCATTCCGTTGGCCTGCGGTAATGGGTCTTTACTGGACTTATCGTTCCATTCTTTCATTTATCCAGCAGTTTATTTTAAGCCGTATGTATCCCATCCCCGCTATGACCGAGGAGGAGATTCGTGCAGCAGAAAAGGCATACGCCGCACAGAATAAGGCAAAGCCCTATAAGGCATCCGAAAACACAAACCGCAAGTCACTCATTTTCGATGATGACGACGAAGAAACACCCGTAGATAACACCGCCAAGAGCAGTATTTTATCAGACGAACAAGAGGACGAGCCTAAGGGAGATTCTATTATCCCCAAAGCACCTCTGAAGTAATATATTTTATTTTGGGAGGAAATTTCCATTGGCAAAAGAATTAGTTATAACCGCCAAAACTGTGGAAGAAGCAATAGAGCTTGCTTCCGAGCAGTCAGGCGTAAAAAAGGAAGACCTTAATTATGAGGTCATAGCAGAGTCAAAGAAGGGGCTTTTCGGAATCGGTGCGCAGGATGCAAAAATCAGCGTAAAGATAGAAGAAACTCCCGACGAGCTCGCTTTGAATTTTGTAAAAACAGTACTCCGTGACCTTGAGCTTTCCACCGAAAACGTTGTGTTTACAGAGGATTCAGCCAAGGAAGCAATTATCAGTGTAACAGGCGACGACATGGGACTTATAATCGGTCACCACGGAGAAATACTTGAGGCGCTTCAGTATCTTACAAACCTTGCCGCAAATAAGGGTGTTGAAGGATACCGCAGATACGTTGTAGACGTTGAAAATTACCGCGAAAAGCGTCAGGATGCTCTTCGTAAGCTTGCTCAAAAAACTGCTGCAAGAGCAAAGAGACAGGGCAGAAATATAGCCCTTGAGCCTATGAGCGCATACGAGCGCCGTACCATTCATTCAGAGGTACAGAACATCGAAGGAGTTACTACCTTCTCGGTAGGCTCAGGCGATCAGCGCAAGGTTGTGGTGTCCCCTGAAAATCAGAGAAACCAGAAGCCTAAGGCTCAGAAGGTCGCAGAGCCCAAGAAGGCGGAGAAGGCTAAAAAGTCCACGCTTGACCCGGATATTCCTTTGACCTATGCAGGTGGCGGCGTATCAAAGCAGCCCGTTGTAAAGGCAAAGAGCATAGAAGAACTGGGACTTGCAGACCCCGACGAAAGTGATATTTATTAAGAAAAAGGGTAAATTCAGGCTCTTGCCCTGAATTTACCCATTATTTTTTTAAGGAGCATTATGTTAAGTGATATAATTTCCGCCGTATCTACCCCGAGAGGTCAGGGCGGCATTGCCGTAATAAGAATATCCGGCAGTGGCGCTATAGAACTTGCAGAAAAAATGTTTTTTGCAAAATCAGGTAAGCCTCTTAAAGACTATCCCGAAAGATATGCAATATACGGCGATATTTATGATGAAAAATCAAATATTGACAGTGGAATGCTCACATATTTTGTAGCGCCCCGTAGCTTTACAGGAGAGGATATGGTGGAGATATCATGTCACGGAGGCTATACTGTAACTTCTATGGTTCTTTCTGCCGTCCTTGAAAAGGGCGCAAGAATGGCGGAGGCAGGAGAATTCACAAGGCGCGCATTTATAAACAACAAAATCAGCCTCACCGAAGCCGAAGCTATAGGCGACCTTCTAACAGCAGAAGGAGAGAGGGCGGTACGTCTTTCCGCACGTCACGTGGGAGGAGCCCTTTCTGAAAAGCTTGAAGAAATAACCGGTGAAATCATATCACTCATATCATCCCTATATGCTTCCATCGACTATCCCGAGGAAGACCTTGAGGATATGGATGACACAACACTCCTTGACAAAATAAACGAAACACGCTCTAAGTGTTCATCCCTCATAGCCACCTACAAAAGCGGACACGCGGTGGCACACGGTATAAACACTGTTATAGTAGGCAAGCCCAACGTTGGCAAATCCTCCTTCTTTAATTCACTTCTTTCCGCAAAAAAAGCTATAGTTACGGATATTCCCGGTACTACCCGAGACGTTCTTGAACAGAACGTCGAAATCGACGGAGTAGTACTTCGCCTTTTCGATACTGCCGGTATAAGAAAAGATACATCCGATGAAATTGAGAAGATGGGCGTTGATATTGCAAAGGAAAAGATTTCTGATGCCTCAACCGAGCTTATCCTTCCTCTTTTCGACCTTTCGCGTCCTCTTGACGATAGTGACAGAGAAATTGTAGAAGAGTTGAAAAAGGTAGAAGGAAAAGTCATTATACCCGTATTTACAAAGAGTGACCTTGACAGTGTTCTTGATAGAGCACTTATAGAAGAAGTGCTTGGAAAAGGACACGCCGTTTCGGGCAAAACGGGTGAGGGAATGGACACATTAAAAAAAGCCGTAATAGAAGGCTTTATTACCTCAGAGAATGCAGTTGAGCGTGGCGAGGTAATAACGAACGTCCGTCAGCTTACCTCTCTTAAAAAGACAGTTGAGACGCTTGATGAGTCGGAGAGACTGGTCAGGGACGGCATGAAGGACATGGGTGCAATAGAGCTCGAAAGAGCCGTTAATATTGTAGGCGAAATAGATTCAAGAACAGTTGCCGAAAAAGTAGTAAACGAAATATTCTCAAAGTTTTGTGTGGGAAAATAAAATGACAGATACTCAAAAATATTACGCCGGAAATACAGATATTATAGTAATAGGTGCAGGTCACGCAGGAATAGAGGCGGCGCTCGCGGCAGCACGAATGGGATGCAGTACCATACTCTTTACCCTCAACCTGGACGCGGTTGGAAATATGCCCTGTAACCCCTCTATAGGCGGTACGGGCAAGGGTCATCTTGTGTATGAGATAGATGCCCTTGGGGGTGAAATGGGACGAGCCGCCGATAAGGTGTGTATGCAAAGCCGTATGCTAAACCTCGGCAAAGGCCCTGCCGTACACTCACTTCGTATGCAGGCAGACCGCAGAGCCTATCAGACTCTTATGAAGAAGACCATCGAAAAGACCGAGAATCTTCGTCTTATACAGGCTGAAATCGTGGCGGTAGAGCGTGAAGAGGGCGGACTTTCTGTTACAACACGCTACGGTGCCGAGTGGCACGCGAAAAAGGTTATAATTTCCACAGGTACTTATCTTAATGCGAGAGTAATTGTAGGTGACGTAAGCTTTTCTTCGGGTCCTGACAATATGTTCCCCGCGGCATTTTTAACCGAATCTCTTGAAAAGCTCGGAATGAAGATGCTTCGCTTTAAGACGGGCACTCCCGCGCGTATTCATAAAAACAGTATAGACTATGAAAAGACCGAGGTTCAACCCGGAGACAAAGAGCCTTTTTGCTACTCCTATCATACCGATAAGGATGAATTTCAAACGCGTGAACAGTATAATTGCTATACCGTATATACAAACGAAGATACCCACAATATTATAAAAGAAAATCTTCACCGCTCTCCGCTTTATTCGGGTAATATCAGAGGCGTAGGACCTCGATACTGCCCCAGCATCGAGGATAAGGTTGTAAGGTTTTCCGACAAGGAACGACATCAGCTTTTTCTTGAGCCTATGGGCAGAGATACCGATGAGGTATACGTTCAGGGACTCAGCTCATCACTTCCCGAGGACGTACAGCTCAAGATTCTTCACTCCATAAAGGGACTTGAAAATGCAGAGGTAATGCGTACCGCTTACGCTATAGAATACGACCTTGCAGACCCAACCCAGCTTCTTCCTACTCTTGAGTTCAAGGAAATTTCGGGACTTTACGGCGCAGGTCAGTTTAATGGCACCTCCGGCTATGAGGAGGCGGCGGCACAGGGCCTTGTTGCAGGAATAAATGCAGCTCTCAGCCTTCAGGGAAGAGAGCCCATGATACTCACGAGAGCATCCTCGTATATCGGAACTCTCATTGACGACCTTGTAACGAAGGGCACTAACGAGCCTTACAGAATAATGACCTCCCGTTGCGAGTACAGGCTTCTTCTCCGTCAGGACAATGCAGACCGCCGTCTTATAGAGTACGGAAGATACGCAGGTCTTATCGACGATGAAAGATACGAAGTGAAGATGAGACTCTTTGATGAGATAGACCGTGAGATAGAGAGAGCCGAAAGCACGTTTATCGCACCTTCCGCCGAGCTTGATAAAATACTCACCGAAAACAATTCCGCACCCGTTACAACAGGTATACGCTACGGTGACCTTGTAAGACGCCCTGAACTGAATTACGATTTGCTCACTCCCGTTGATAAAACGCGCCCTATTCTTTCAAAAGAGGCTATGAGACGTGCCGAAACCGAAATCAAGTATAAGGGATATATCAAAAAGCAGGAGCTTGAAATAGAGGCATTCAAAAAGCTTGAAAACAAAAAGCTTCCTCAGGATATCGACTATACCACAGTGAAGGGCATCAGAATCGAGGCATCTCAGAAGCTTAACAAGATAAAGCCCTTAAATATCGGACAGGCTTCACGTATTTCGGGAATAAGCCCTGCGGATATATCTGTGCTTTTGATATATTTCAATATGAAATGATGGTGTAATATGGAAAAAATAAAAGAAATTCTTTCCTCTTTTTCGGGTATACCAACACTTTCCGAAGAACAGCTTTCTTTATTCGATAGCCTTGCGGAAATCCTGGTTGAAGAAAACAAAAAGGTCAACGTAACCTCAATCGTTGACCCTGTGGGAATTGCTACAAAGCATTTTGCCGACTCTCTTTCTATTATGGAGCTTCCCGAAATGAAAAAAGAGAGAATAAAAATGGCAGATATCGGTTGCGGCGGAGGCTTCCCCGGACTGCCCATAAAAATTGCACGTCCCGATATTGATATAACTATGGTTGACAGTACCGAAAAGAAGATAAGATACGTGAAGGCTACCGCCGAAAAGCTTGGACTTGAAAAGGTTACCACCGTTGCCGCAAGAGCGGAGGACGTAGCAGGTAAAAACGGAGCCCTTCGAGAAAAATTCGATGTGGTTACCGCACGCGCTATGGCAAGGCTCAACGTGCTTGTAGAGCTTTGTATGCCCTTTGTTAAGGTGGGAGGCACCTTTATTTCCATGAAGGCTGCAACCGCTGAGGAGGAGCTTCTTGAAGCAAAGGCAGGTATCGCGAAGCTTGGCGGAAAAATCAAGAGAGTAGACGAAATAAAGTTCGATATTGATACCGCAATCTTTTTCGAGGATAAAGAAGCGCTTCTTGATTTCGTATCCGCAAAGCGCTATATGATAGTGATAGAAAAGGTGAAGCCTACCCCTCCCATCTATCCGAGACTATATTCCGCAATAACGAAGAAACCTCTTTAAAGAAACAAGGCATCACCAAAAGTGACGCCTTGCTTTTTATTTACAGAAATTCTCAATGTAGTTATCTATCGCAGACTTAATTACGTTTATTGCAACCTCTCTGTCCTGCACCTCGTTTACCGCGGTTTCCTTCTTTTCGAGGTTCTTGTAAACGGTGAAGAAGTGTCTCATTTCATCGAACACGTGTGAGGGGAGCTGGTCGATATTTGTGTATTGATTGTTGTTGGGGTCATCGAAGGGAATAGCGATTATCTTCTCGTCGTTTCTTCCGTTATCTATCATAGAAATTACACCGATAGGGTAAGCTCTCACAAGTGTCAGAGGCTCAAGGGGCTCGGCGCAGAGAAGAAGAACGTCAAGTGGGTCGTTATCGTCACCGAGAGTTCTCGGAATAAACCCATAGTTTGCGGGATAGTGGGTAGAGGTATAAAGAATTCTGTCGAGAATAATATATCCCGTTTCCTTGTCAAGCTCGTATTTTTTCTTACTTCCCTTTGAAATCTCAACAACGCATATAAAGTCATCGGCGTTTATTCTTTTAGGGGATATGTCATGCCATATATTTGCCATAATAATACTCCTTTATAAATTGTGACAATTATTATACTATAATACGTAAAAAAATTCAAGCAATTATTGAAATTAGTCTTTTGCTATGATATAATAAACAAAATAACACGATACATTAGAGGAAATAAATGGATAAAAAAATAGAAGAAATACTCAAAGCGTTGACCTTTGAAGAGAAGGTTTCACTTATTACGGGTACAGGTTCAATGGCAACTGCCGAGGTGGGACGCCTCGGAGTTAAATCCAAGATGTTTGCCGATGGTCCTCACGGTGTAAGAGCGGAAGAAAAAGATAATTGCACCGCATTTCCAAACCTTTGCCTTGTTGCTTCAACGTGGGACAAGGATTTGGTTTACAAAATGGGAGAGGCAATTGCCAAAGATTGTATCGAGCATAATATAGATATGATTCTCGGTCCGGGTGTAAATATAAAGAGACATATTCTTTGCGGCAGAAATTTCGAATACTTTTCCGAGGACCCCGTCCTTGCGGGAAATATGGCAGCCGCTTACATAAACGGACTTCAAAGTCTTGGTGTCGGTGCATCTCTTAAACATTATGCACTTAATAATCAAGAGAAATACAGAATAAGAACAAGTGTAGATATAGATTTCAGAACACTTATGGAAATCTATCTTAAGGCGTTTGAGATTGCAATAAAGAAATCATCGCCTGCCAGCGTAATGTGTGCCTACAATAAGCTCCATTCTATCTGGTGCTCCGAAAACAAATTCCTTCTCACAGAAGTTCTTAAAGAGATGTGGGGCTATGAAGGCTTTGTCGTTTCGGATTGGGGGGCAGTTCATAATTCCGTCAGAGCGTTTGGCGCAGGTCTTGATATGCAGATGCCCCAGAATACAAACCTGCTTGAAGAATTGAAACAAGGTATCGAAAAGGGCGAAATTACAATAGATGAAATTGACAATGCCGTAAGAAGAATGTTGAAATTCCTTCTTTCAGAGGTGGACAAAAATATCACTTACGACAGGGATGAGCAGCACCAAGTGGCAAGAGAGGTTGCAGGTGCGGGTATTGTACTTCTCAAAAACGATAACAACGCACTTCCCATAACCAAGGAAAAGTACAAGAAAATTGCGGTGATTGGTGAATTTGCCGCGTCTCCGCTCATATCAGGTCAGGGCAGCGCCGAGGTCAAGGTTAAGCCTGAATACGTAGACTCGCCTTTGGAGAAGCTTCGAGAGGCAGTTCACGAGGATATAGAGATAAAGTACATGGAGCTTTATCAGAAGACAACCTTCTCCCGTGAAATGCTGTGGACTAAATACGAAGAATACATCGAGTTTATTTCGGATGCAGACCTTGTGCTTATGTTTATGGGCTCGATGGAATCTGAGGATACCGAGCAGTATGACAGAAGAACGGCAGAGTTCAATCCCAACTACGAGCTTTTTGTAAATTTTGCTCTTGAAATAAACAAGAACGTAGCGGTGGTGATTCAGTCGGGTTCGGCTATGATTCTTGGAAGCTGGAAGGACAAGACAAACGCTATCGTACAGATGTGGCTTGGCGGTGAAAGCGCAGGAAGTGCTATTGCCGACGTGCTTTGCGGTAGAATAAACCCCTCGGGTAAGCTTTCCGAAACCTTTCCTTCAAGGCTTCGTGATGATATGAAGTATCCGGGTACGGAATTCACGGTTGAATATCCCGAAAGACTTTTTGTGGGATATAGATATTATGACCTTCATCCCGATGAGATTATTTATCCCTTCGGACACGGGCTTTCTTATACTAAATTCGAGTACAGCGATATCTTTGTAAAGCAAGATGGCGACAAGCTCACCACGTCCTTTAAAATCAAGAATGTGGGCGGTATAAAGGGAGCAGAGGTTGCTCAGCTTTACGTGGGAGACCCTTGTGCAACGGTTATAAGACCTGTGAAGGAGCTTAAAGCCTTTGAGAAGGTTACTCTTGAGGCGGGAGAAGAAAAGGAAATAATCATTGAATTAGATATAAAGGATATAGGATATTATAACGTTCTCTTGAAGGACTTTATAACAGAGCCGGGTGAATATGTGATTTACGTTGGCGCATCTTCAAGAGATATAAGGCTTGAAAAGAGCATAACGGTAGACAGTGACATACCTTATACACTCAATAAGGTTGGCGAGACAATGATAGGATAACAAAGGAGAAAGATATGTTTAAATCTATTATAAGAATACCCGATTTTGTTGAAATACAGACGAAAGACGGTTGGAAAACGGCAAAAAAACAGGACTCGAAGTTCTCTACAGAGGCGGCAGAAGTAGAGATAGTAATAAACGGCTCGGCTCTCGATGTGGTTGCAGTTGAAACGGCACAGCCTGTTTCAAGAATCAGAGTAAGATGGAACGATGATTTTACTTTCGTTAAGAGAATGCTCGGTGATTCACCCGGCGTTGAATTCGGCGATATGGGTTGGATGCCCGTTATTCCCGAGAAGCACTACGCTTGGTACGTTCAGTGCTTCGACGGAAAGCTCACACACGGCTACGGAGTCAAGACAGGCCCTAACAGCTTCGTTTTCTGGCAGCTTGACCAAGAGGGCATAACACTTACCCTTGACGTAAGAAACGGCGGCAACGGAGTGAAAATCAAGAAGAGCCTTATTTGCGCTACAGTTGTTGAAAGAGAGGGCAAGGAAGGGGAGGATGCATTTGACTCATGTCAGGCATTCTGCCGTGTTATGTGCGAAAAGCCCAATCTTCCCACACGTCCTATTTTCGGCCTTAACAACTGGTATTACGCTTACGGAAATATTTCAAGAGAAAGTGTGCTTGTAGACACCTCTATTACGGCAGAGCTTTGTCAGGGCACTAAAAACCGTCCCTTTATGCTTATAGACGACGGATGGCAGGTGCTTCACGATACTTATAACGGCGGACCTTGGACTCCTTCCGAAAAGTTCGGAAATATGAAGGAACTTGCCCACGAAATGAGTGAAATGGGTTGCGACCCCGGTATATGGATAAGACCTTTACTCACAAAGGAAAAATTCCATGAGAGCCTTTATCATCCAAGACACCTTGGCGCTGACGGCGGACTTTTCCTTGACCCCTCAAAAGAAGAGGTGCTTGACTACGTAGCAGGCGTCGTTTCCGGAATTGCAAACGACGGATACAAGATGATAAAGTACGACTTTACCGCACCCGATATGCTTACTGCCGACATTTACGATGAGATATATCTCAAGGACCATATAACAGATGACGGATGGCAGTTTGACGATACGAGCGTTACAAATGCCGAAATCATAAAGAAGCTTTATACCACCATTCAGAAGGCGGCAGGTGATACTCTCATTATGGGCTGTAACACCTACAATCATCTTGCGGCAGGTATACATCAGATTTCAAGAAGCGGTCTTGACACAAGCGGCTTCGATTGGAACAAGACGAGAAAGATGGGCGTAAACTCGCTTGCATTCAGACTTCCTCAGAACAACACCTTCTTTATAACAGACCCCGATTGCGCCGCTATAACAGAGCACGTTTCTACCGAGATGAATTTGAGATTCTTCGAGGCCTGCGCTCTTTCGGGAACAAGCCTATTTATTTCAATAACTCCCGGTATGCTCACAGATGCAGACAAGAAGCGTCTTTCCGATGCTTTCAAGATTGCAGACAAGGGCGCTTCAATGAAGCCGGTTGACTGGTTTGACAATACCTGTCCCCGTGAATACATTTCCGACGGCAAGCTTTATAAGTTTAATTGGTATGACGAAACAAAGGGCGTAAATATCTTCGTAGAACAGAAGTAAAAAATAAAAGGCTTCCCAAAGGAAGCCTTTTATTAAAGAATATTAAAGAATAATAGTTTCACCCGATTTTATACAAACGGCCTTTCCGTCTTCTTCAATGAAAACGTCGATGGCAGATGGATTCTTAACGGTTTTTCCGTCAAGACTTACGTCAAGGGCTTCGAAAGCCTTGATATAATCGTAAATTTCGGTATTGGTAGCGTACCAGATATTATCTCTGTTACCTGCATACTTTGCAAATTCTTCTATAACGTACCAGTTATCGCTTTTGTCGAATTCGTAGCTGTGTCCCCAAAGATAGAACATCTGTGCTTCATTCGTATCTTCCTCAACGAACCTTTTAGCAAGCTCCATCAGCCTTTCACAGCCGTGATGACAGGTGGGGTGAAGGGGAAGCCATGTTTTTGGGAGGTCAAATTTTTCGGTACTGTAAATCGATCTTGCATAGGTTATGCCAAGCTTTTGAAGTATTTCGAGAACGTGCTCGTTGTAGGTGCCGTAAGGAAATGCAAAGCCACGGATAACTTTCCCGAAATCCTTTTCAAGATTTTTTCTGTCCTCGTTTATCTGAAAAACTATTTCTTCATCCGAAAGCTCGGTGAGAGACAGATGGTTATATCCGTGAAGAGCTACCTCATGGGGCGTGCCCTTTAAAAGAGCTATAGCGGTGGGCTTCGTCATCTTACCCTTGAGCTCGTGAGGCTCCTCCTCGGGGTATCGTCCCGAGCTTATATTGAAGGTGCAACGGATACTGTTTTTGTCAAGTATCTCCTTGAAGCGTATATCTTGCATAGTACCATCGTCGTAGCTGAGAGTAAGAGCTTTTTTCTTACCGTCTTGAAAAAGCAGTTTCATATTATCACCTCTTTTTCGATTATATCACGGGATATTATAATTTTCAACAGTTTAAGGAGAGAAAAATGATTTTGTATATTGTAAGGCACGGAGACCCCGATTATTCAACAGATTCGCTTACCGAGAGGGGAGTAAAACAGGCGGAGGCTCTAGGAAAACGATTTGCCAAAACGGGCATCGACACGGTGTACTCCTCTCCTATGGGACGTGCCCGTCAGACTGCAGAGCCGACCTGCAGGCTTCTCGGACTTCCTATGAATATCGAGGAGTGGGCGCACGAGGTGCTTCACGAAAGACTTACCACCTACCCGTATGGCGAAAAACGCTCGGTATCCTTAATCCCGAATACCTATATGAGAGAAAAGGGAGAGATAGATATCCCCTTCGACAGAACGTTTGAATCGAAGGTATTGAGGGAAAGTGAGGCGGAAAGCGCGTTTAACTATATAAGAGACAACGGAAGGGAATTCCTTGCAAGGCTCGGATACGTCGAAGAGGACGGAATCTATAGGATAACGAGAAATAACGAAGAAAAGGTAGCTCTTTTCTGTCACACAGTTTTTGCAAGATTCTGGCTTTCTTACCTTCTCCATTTGCCCCTTCATCTTATGTGGGGAGGCTTTAAGCTTACTCACACGGGTGTTGTAGCGCTTGAATTCAAAAATCACGAAAACGGAATAACGGCACCCACCTGCCTTACGTTTTCCGATATGTCCCATCTTTATTGCGAGGGACTTGATACGATACACGATAACAGTATAGAAATATAGAGAATAGAAAATGATTAGTATAAGCTGTAAAAACATTTCACTTTCCTTTGGCACCGACGTGCTTCTCGATAACGTTACCTTCTCTGTTGAAAAGGGGGATAAGGTGGGCGTTGTGGGAGTAAACGGAGCGGGAAAGACCACCCTTATGAAAATTATCACAGGCAAAATGCCGTATGATAAAGGAGACGTTTTCATTGAGGGGGGCGCTAAAATAGGATATCTTGACCAGTATGCCGTCATCGATTCGGACAGAAGCGTGCTTGAGGAGATGCTTGCGAATTTTTCTCATCTCACTGAGATGAAGAAAAGACTTGACGAGCTGGAGGAGAGCATGCAAAGGGTCGACAACGCCATAAACGAAGCCGAGCGTTATACCACACTTCTCGAAAAATACAAAAGCGAAGGTGGTTATGAGTATGTGGGAAGAACTAAATCGGTCCTTCAAAAAATGGGATTCGGCGAGAGATTTTTCGACCTTCCCGTAAACAGCCTCAGCGGAGGACAGAAAACGGCGCTCGCTCTTGTAGGACTTATTTTGCAAAACTATGATATCCTCATTCTTGACGAGCCTACAAACCACCTTGATATTGAATCTGTAGAATGGCTTGAAAACTATATCAAGAGTCTTAAGTCAACGGTTATCGTTATATCTCACGACAGATATTTTCTTGATGCGGTAACAAACAAAACGCTTGATATCGAAAATACTCATGCCACTCTGTATAACGGCGCATATTCGGCTTTTGCAGAAAAGAAAAAGACCGACCGTGAGATATACCGCCGTCACTATGAAAATCAGCAAAAGGAAATAGCGCGTCTTGAAGCCTATATAGAACAACAAAGACGCTGGAATCGAGAAAGAAATATAATTGCCGCAGAAAGCCGCGAAAAGGCAATTGAGCGTATGGATAAGCTTGAACGTCCCGAAAATTTGCCCAAGGGCATCTCCTTCTCCTTCGGAGAGGCGATACGCTCCGGCAACGACGTTTTGAGTGTAAGGGGACTCGGCAAAGCCTTCGATGAAAAGCAGCTTTTCTCGGGGTTGTCCTTTGAGGTGAAGAGATGTGACAGATTTTTCATTCTCGGAAAGAACGGCACAGGAAAATCAACACTTCTTAAAATACTGAATTCTGTAATTCCCGAATATTTGGGAGAGTTTGAATACGGTACCAACGTAAAAATGGGCTATTACGATCAGGAAAACCAGAATTTATCGCCCGATAACACCGTACTGGACGAGCTTTGGAACGAGTATTCCTCACTGACAATGACCGAAGTGCGCTCGGCACTTGCTCTTTTCAGGTTTATAGGGGATGACGTAATGAAAAAGGTATCGGTGCTCAGCGGTGGAGAAAAGGCAAGACTTACTCTTGCAAAGCTTATGCTCTCCAAGGTGAATCTTCTTGTTCTTGACGAGCCTACAAACCATCTTGATATTGCATCCCGTGAAACTCTGGAGGATGCTATCTCCGAGTTTAAGGGTACTGTGATAGCGGTATCCCACGACAGATACTTCATAAAGAAGCTTGCCACAAGAATTCTTAAAATCAACGACGTCGGCGGTACAGTGTTCGAACACGGCTATGAGGAATACCTTCAGAAAAGCACGAGTGAAGCAGAAGCGGTGACGTCGGTACAGACCGACAGCTCATCAAAGGAAGATTACCTTTCAAGACGTGATATGAAGGCGAAGGAAAGAAAGCGCGAAAGAGATGTAGAAAAGACCGAAAAAGCGATAAATGAGATAGAAGAGCGCATTTCTGTGATAGAAGGGAAAATGCAAGGAGAGCTTGCCACCGACTATTCGGCACTTATGGAGGCTGATAAGGAAAAGACCGAGCTTGAAAAGAAGCTTGACGAGCTTTATGCTTTTCTCGATACTCTTATATAAAAGGATTTTATTATGACGGTAAGACTTGATAAATACGTTGCATCGGCTCTGTCGATTACCAGAAGCGAAGCCCACGGCATTATAAGAAAGGGACTCGTTACCGTTGACGGTAAGGTGGCGCGTGATATCGGCGCAAAAATAGACCCCGATAAATCTGCAGTGGACTTTCGAGGAGAGAGGGTAAGCTACTCGGAGTATCATTACTTTATGATGAATAAGCCCGACGGCTACATCTGCTCTACAGAGGATATGAGAGCCCCCACTATCATGGAGCTTCTCCCCGAAAAAATAAAATACTATAAGGTGTTTCCGGTAGGAAGACTCGACAAGGATACACTCGGACTTGTGATACTAACCGATAACGGAGAGCTTTCCCATTATCTGCTCTCTCCCAAAAGACACGTTTATAAAAAATACTATCTTGAAACCGACCGTCCTATGACCAAAGAAGATGTTCGAGCCTTCGAAGAAGGCGTTGACATCGGTGAGAAGAAGAACACTCTTCCTGCAAAGCTTGAAATCTTACCCGACCCGCAAAAAGCGCATATTACTATATGTGAGGGTAAATTCCACCAGATAAAGAGAATGCTTGAAGCGGTAGGAAAGAAGGTTACCTACCTTGAAAGAGTGCAGTTTGACGAGATAGTACTGGACAGAACGCTTGAGAGGGGAGAGACGAGAGAACTTACCCCCGACGAAATAAGCTCACTTCTCAAAAATATGGCATAAAAGAAAAGAAACGAACATAGAATACACTAAAAAAAGATTAGGAGTATTTTATGTTCGTTTATACTTTAAAATTAACAACCTTGAAATATATAGGAGTAATGACTCTTTGCGCCGCCGCAATGATAACGACGGTTGCTTTAGTGCCTGCTGCCGACAGGACGGATTCTATTGAAGCTGTGGCATCTGCAGACTATAAGAAAGTAAAAGAGCAAGAGGACAGAATAAAGCTTCTCAAGGGTCTTGGGTGGGAGGTAGACGTGAATTCTGAAACCCAAAGGGATGTAATAATCCCCGAGGAGTTCGATGAAACGTATAAAAATTACAACGCCCTCCAGAAATCGGACGGCTTCAACCTTGAAAAGTATAAGGGCAAGAAGGTGAAGCTTTACACCTATACCGTAACTAATCACAAGGACGGAAAGGCCTTGGCGACCATCATCGTATACAAAAACCGCATTATAGCAGGAGACGTATCTCTTGCAGTAGCAGATGGAGAACAGATTTCCCTGACGGATACTCAAAGTCAAACCTAAAGAGCTCTATGAGCTCTTTTTTCTATTGACCTTAAATATAAAATATGGTAAAATTGTAAAAAAGTAAAAAAGAGGTAAAAATGAAAAAGGTAACGGTATATACCGACGGTGCGTGTAGTGGAAATCCCGGTCCTGGCGGTTGGTGTGCAATACTAGTATATAACGGAAACGAAAAGCTCATCTCCGAGGGAGAAAAGGAAACAACTAATAACAGAATGGAGCTTACGGCGGTAGTTTCAGCCCTTGAAGCTCTTAAAGAGGAGTGCGAGGTGGAAATAGTTTCCGACTCAAAGTACGTTGTGGACGCCATAAACAAAGGGTGGCTTGAATCATGGCAGAGGAAAAACTGGAGAAAAGCCGACGGAAAGCCTGCACTCAACGTTGATTTGTGGCAGCGCCTTGTTGTTCAGCTTGTCAGACATAAGGTTTCGTTTGATTGGATAAAGGGACACGACGGTCACGGCTATAATGAAAGATGTGATGAAGCGGCGGTAGAACAAAGCCGCAGATACGGAGCAAAGTAATGAAAAAGGTACTCCTTGGAATGTCGGGCGGCATAGACAGCACCTGGGCATGCCGCGTTTTACAGAAAAAAGGCTACGAGGTAGAGGGAGTAGTTCTTCTGCTTCATCCCGATGCACCTCTTGAAAAGGCGAAGTCGGCGGCGGAAAAGCTCGGCATAAAGCTTCACGTGGCAGATTATTCTGATAGCTTCAAAAAAGAAGTAGAGGAATATTTCGTAAAGGAATACGTTTCGGGCAGAACACCCAACCCGTGTGTCGTTTGCAACAGAAAAATAAAATTTGAGAGTCTTATAAATGTAGCAGATTCCCTTGGTATAGACTTAATTGCTACGGGTCACTACGTAAAGGTGGAAAAGCATCTGGGACGATTTACAGTAGTGTCGGGAGAGGATACGAAAAAAGACCAGAGCTACTTTTTATGGCAGCTTTCACAAGAACAGCTTTCAAGATTTATAGCCCCTCTTGGTGATGCCGTTAAAAGTGACGTTATCAATAGCGTTAAGGAGTCGCAGCTTGTGGAAGAGATTTCCGAAAGTCAGGAAATATGCTTCATTCCAAATGACGATTATATATCTTACCTTAAAGAGCATCTCGATGAAGATGGAATGAAAACGGCATTTACAAAAGGTAATTTTGTAGATGCCCAAGGAAATGTCCTCGGAAAGCATAACGGTATAGCCTCTTACACGGTAGGGCAGCGCAAAGGACTTGGTATAGCACTGGGAAAACCTGCTTACGTTACAGAGATAAGACCCGAAACGAACGAGGTAGTGTTGGGCTTTGAGGAGGATAACAGCTCGAAATTTTTTAAAGTGCGCTCTTTGAACTTTATGGGAATGGAAGAAACACGCGGCAGGGTGTCATGCTTTGTACGTCCTCGCTACCGTTCTCCGCTTATTCCTTGCACTGTGGATATTTTCGAGAATTCTGCCGAGGTGGTGCCCGATACTCTTATCAAAAAGCCTTCTTCAGGACAGTCGGCGGTGTTTTACGACGAAGAGGGAAGGATATTGTTTGGAGGCTATATTGTGTAATATGACAAAAAAGTCATATATTTACTGTAATTACCATTTTTATGAACGTTTTTTGGAGTATTTTTAAAGCAAAATTGAATTTTTTGATGTCTTAAATGACGAAACTAAAAAAGCTATTTTGTTAATAATGCACAATAACATTGTATTGAATTTCACAAGAATATTTTTAGTTATATAGCGATTTACTCTGTGTTAAAAATATAAATATAAATTAT
>JAZNYT010000073.1:0-9576 GCA_045594565.1 Eubacteriales bacterium | reverse complement strand
AGATATTTTGGCTAAAACCGAAAATGAAAATTTTTAGTTTTAATACAAATCCACTTCAACAATAAAGTGCTGACACATCAAAACTAAGCAATAGTTTTTATAAAGTAGAAAGACGAGGAAAATCCCTCGTCTTTCTTTTGCTTTATCCAAATTTCATTTTCTTCGCGCCTCTCTCGGTCTGCCGTACAAAGTACGCCGATGCCTTCGAAATTCACGATTTTAACTCAAAATCTCGTCGCTTTTGATAGCGTACTGTATGATTTTATAGTTTTCGGGAGAGTTTAAGAGAGGGGGCTTTTATAAAAAGTCTCCTCTCTTTGACAAAAAATATTAACTCAGTTCAAACATACCTGTATAGAGCTGATAGTATTTGCCACGCTTTTCGATAAGCTCCTCGTGGTTTCCTCGTTCAATTATTTCGCCTTTTTCAAGAACCATTATTGCATTAGAGTTACGGACTGTGGAAAGCCTGTGAGCGATAACGAATACCGTTCGTCCTTCCATAAGAGAGTCCATACCCTTTTCGATAAGAGATTCGGTTCTTGTGTCTATAGAGGAGGTCGCTTCGTCAAGAATAAGAACGGGCGGGTCTGCAACGGCGGCACGTGCGATGGCAAGAAGCTGTCTTTGACCCTGGGAGAGATTTGCACCGTCGGAGTAAAGCATAGTGTCGTAGCCTTCGGGAAGATGTCGTATAAACGAATCCGCGTTTGCGAGCTTTGCCGCCGCAATACATTCTTCGTCGGTTGCATCGAGCTTTCCGTAACGTATGTTGTCCATTACGCTTCCCGTAAATAGATGCGTGTCCTGAAGAACCATAGAAAGTGAACGGCGAAGGTCGTCCTTCTTTATCTTGTTGATATTGATGCCGTCATAGCGTATTTTGCCGTCGGGCACGTCGTAGAAGCGGTTTATAAGATTTGTAATGGTAGTCTTACCTGCACCGGTTGAGCCGACGAAGGCAATTTTCTGGCCTGCCTTTGCATAAAGGGAAATACCGTTAAGGACAGTCTTATTTTCTTCGTATCCGAAAACTACGTTGTCAAACTCAACCTTACCCTCAACGGGTACGTATTCTATACTGCCGTCTGCGGAATGAGGATGCTTCCATGCCCAGATGCCATCTTTTGAGTCGGTTTCCTCAAATACGCCGTCAGCATTTTTCTTTGCTTTCACGAGTGTAACGTATCCCTCGTCTACCTCAGGCTTTTCGTCAATTACGGCAAAAATTCTTTCTGCACCTGCAAGGGCAGTGAGAATAGCGTTTATCTGCTGAGTGATTTGTGATACCGGCATTGAGAACTGTCTTGTAAACTGCAAGAAGGAAATTACCGCACCAAGAGATAAAACTCCGGTAATAGTAAGTACGCTTCCCACCATAGCAGTTATGGCATAAAGCGTATGAGTGAGGTTGTTCATTATAGGACCGAGGATATTTGCAAAGGTGTGAGCGTTCGTTGCAGAATGACAAAGAGCGCCGTTTAGATTTGCAAATTCTTCCTTTGATACGTCCTCGTGACAGAACACCTTTACAACCTTCTGCCCCTCAATCATTTCCTCAATATATCCGTTAACTGCGCCAAGGTCCTTTTGCTGTTTTATGAAGAATTTAGCACTGTTACCGCCTATTTTCTTTGTAAGGAAGGTCATAAGGAAAAGCATTAAAACTACAAGAAGAGTCAGATGCCAGCTATACGTCAGCATCATTATGAATACAGAAATAACGGTAATAAGAGAAGAAATAGTACTGATAATACTGTTTGACAGAAGCTCTCGGAGGGTATCTGTATCGTTTGTATATCGGCTCATCAGCTCTCCGTGAGTGTGAGTATCAAAGTATTTAAGGGGTAGCGTCTCCATCTTATTGAAAAGGTCAAGACGAATATTAAGCAGCGCTTTGGTTGAAAGAGAGAGCATAATTCTCTGATAAACGTATGTAGAAAGTGCACCGAAAAGATAGATAGTACCCATAAGAACAAGCATAGATGCAAACTCGGCAAGCTTCTTTGAGTCGGGATTACCGATAAGAGGCTCAATAAAGTCGTCTATAATGGGCTTTAGCATCGAAGCACCTGCAACCTGTGCACCCGAGCTTAAAAGTACAAGCAAGAGAACGAGTAAAAGCAGTATTTTGTTTTGACCTACAAGATATTGTAAAATTCTTCCGAGAGTGGCTTTTACGTTTTTTGGCTTAGCAGGAACTCTCATTTTTTGTGGCGGCATACTACTCATCTCCTTTCTGCTGAGACTCATAAACCTCGCGGTATATATCACAGCTCTTCATCAGGTTATCGTGTGTATCGAATGCAACTATTTTTCCCACGTCAAGGACGATAATTTTATCAGCCTCCATAACCGACGAAATTCTTTGCGCGATTATAATAGCGGTGGTATCCGAAAGCTCACGCTTGAAGGCTGAGCGTATTTTTGCATCCGTTGCAGTATCAACTGCACTTGTAGAGTCATCGAGAATAATTATTTTAGGATTTTTAAGGAGTGCTCTTGCGATACAAAGACGCTGCTTTTGACCTCCCGATACGTTTACACCGCCCTGACCGAGCACCGTGTCATAGCCGTCGGGGAAGGAGGTGATAAAGTCGTGCGCCTCGGCATTCTTTGAGGCTTTTATTATTTCCTCGTCGGTAGCCTCTGCATTACCCCATTTAAGATTATCCTTGATGGTACCTGAGAAAAGAACGTTTTTCTGAAGCACCATAGCAACACTGTCACGAAGGGCATCAAGAGAATATTCCTTAACGTTTCTGCCTCCTACAAGTACCTCTCCGTCAAGCACGTCGTAAAGTCGCGGTATAAGCTGTACCAGCGTCGTCTTTGCCGAGCCTGTACCGCCTATAATACCAATAGTTTCGCCTGAATTTATCTTGAGGTTTATGTTTGTAAGCGTCAGATTATCTGCATTTTTAGAATAGCTGAAATTAACGTTCTTGAATTCAACCGAGCCGTCGGAGGGAATAAGAGTGCTATCTCCATTGTCCTTTATGTCAAGCTCCTCGTCAAGCACCTCTGTAATTCTTCCGATAGATGCACGTGAAATTACAAGGCTTATGAATATAAATGATATCGCCATAAGGGATGAGAGAATCTGAGTAACGTAGCTGATGAAGCCCGACAGGTCGCCCGTATCCATTCCGCCGCCCGAAATAACTAGATTTCCGCCGAACCAAAGGATTGCCACAATACATGCATACATTGAAATCTGCATTGCCGGAGCGTTGAGAATGATAAGCTTTTCAGCCATTATCTGACAGCTTCTTACTTCCTCTGCCGATATTTTGAACTTTTCCTTTTCGTGCCTTTCGCGCACAAATGCCTTAACTACTCTGATACCGATGAGGTTTTCCTGAACGGATGCGTTCATTGCATCGTATTTTTTCAGCATTTTCCCGAATCTCGGATGTGCATTCGTCATAATAAAAACGAGAATGAGTGCAAGCACCGGCACCGCAATAAAGAACACCGTGGAAAGCTTCGGGCTTATTTTAATAGCCATAATTATTGCTCCCACAAGCATAAAGGGGGCGCGTACCGCCATTCGTATCATCATCATGAGAGTGTTCTGTACGTTTGTGACGTCGGTAGTGAGTCTTGTTACAAGGGATGCGGTTGAGAACTTATCTACGTTTGAGAAGGAGAAATCCTGCACCTTGTTGAAAAGTGCGCCTCTCAGATTTTTACCAAATCCCATACCTGCCCTCGCTGCAGTCATACCGCCCAATGCACCGAAGGTGAGTGAAACGACAGCCATAAGTATCATAAGAAGTCCCGCCTTAACTGTAAAGGCAGTGCCACCATCGCCCTTAATACCTACGTTTATCATTTCCGCCATGACGTAGGGAATAAGTATTTCCATCGCAACCTCTCCTATCATTACAATAGGTGTGAGTATTGCGTACTTTTTGTATTCTCCGAGATGGGAGAAAATCTTTTTGTACATAACGAGTCCTTTCTTTAGTCAATATTTTCAAGCAGCTTCAATAGAAGCGTCGTGAGAGTGTCTCTTTCTTCTTTTGTCAGGCATTCAAAAAGCTTTTTGTCGCGCTCTACAATGAAGCCTATAAGCCTTTCGTTTTTTTCTTTTCCCGACGGTGTCAGCCTCACAAGCTTTGCCCTTGAATCGTTGGGGGAGGGAAAACGCTCTATAAACCCCTTTTTTTCAAGAATTTGCATGGCACTTGTAACGGTAGACCGCCTTACACCAAATTCTTTTTCTATATCCTTTTGAGGGACCTCACCCTCCTTGAGATATATCATTTTCAAGACTTGTAATTGCTCGATAGTCATATTTTCGTTCACAAGGTTTTCGTCGGCAGACCTTTTCAGCTTATTAGATATTATACCTATAAGACGCCCGAGCGTCATTTCGGGCTTTTTCAAAACGCCACCTCCTATAATTGTTAGATGTCTAACATATTATATTGCAAGAAGTGCTTATTGTCAACTGCTTTTACTGTGAACATTTTGTTAAAAAAGACGCGAAGCCTCGGCTTCACGTCTTGTAGTTATATTTCACTTATAACACTTTCGTCAAACTCTTCATCTGCCATAGCTCTTCTGAAAGCATCGGCTAAAAGGTAATACCGATACTGACGCATAAGGTAGGGGAGAGAAAGGTCGTCCTTCATATCAACTCTTCCCCCAAGATAATCGTCAAATCCCGGTATAAAGAGGATTGCCGTATACTCATCTTTTTTTATTACGGCATCGGGATAAAGCTCTTTCAGCTTTTCTTCAAATCCTGCATTGTAGCTATTGTAAGGCACAGATACCGCAAGTCCCTGAAGAAGACTTGTGTCACCCGACATAAATTTTAAGAATCCAACGTAAATATCGCCGTATTTATGGCACATTCTGAAAACGGGCTTTCCGTCGTGTATGGTGGATAAAGTGTTGTTTTTCGGCATATCCTCACTTTTTACAGAAACGTCCTCTGCAATCCCGATGATTTGAGGAATTTTGTTTCGGTAGAACGCGAGATATTTGAGAAGCATATTCTTTTTCGAGGAATAGAAAAGCCAGAAGGAAGCGATAACGGTAATTGCGAAGAAAATAAGTGAGCCTGTAAATCCAAAGGAAATAAAGCCAAGCACCGTCATAGATATAACAGATATAAGAATGATGCCGAGCGTTCTTTTTTCCATCGACTTGTCAAGCTTCTTTATCTTTTCACCGATTTCAAGTATTTCTTTTGCCTTCGAGGTTTCACAAAGCTCCTCAAAGGCTTTTATCTTTTCGTCCATTTTGTGTCCTTTCAGTTTTCGGAGTTTGCTACCATTTCCATATACTTTTCACGGGATATGAGAACGGTTCTTGGCTTTGAGCCTGCAAATTCACTGACCACTCCAAGCTCCTGCATCATATCAACCAGTCTTGCGGCTCTGGCGTAACCGAGCTTTAGCTTTCTCTGGAGCATTGACGTTGAAATAGTACCGCTGTCGATGGCTATTTCAATAGCAGGGCGGAGCATTTCGTCGGAGTTGAGAGTAACCTCGTCACCTGACTCCATATCGTCCTCGTCACCGCCTCTGGAGCCCTTCTTTTCACCGCATTTTGCTGCTTCCTTTTCAATGCTATCCATAATTTCTTCACTGTATGAAACGGGAGTGCTATCCTTGAGGAAGGAAATTACCGCTTCAATCTCGCTATCACTTACAAAGGAGCCTTGAACACGGGTGGGAGTCATAGAGCCAACGGGAGCATAAAGCATATCACCCTTACCTACAAGCTTTTCAGCACCTGCGAAGTCAATAATGGTTCTGGAGTCGGTCTGGGAGGCTACTGTAAAGGCTATACGTGAGGGTACGTTTGCCTTGATAAGACCCGTGATAACGTCAACGGAAGGACGCTGAGTACCGAGAATCAGATGCATACCTGCGGCTCTTGCCTTTTGAGCGATTCGGCAGATAGAGGACTCAACGCTGTCGCGCGCCATCATCATAAGGTCGGCAAGCTCGTCGATGATAATAACTATCTGAGGAAGCACCTCACGGTCACCCTCGCGGAGAGCTACCTCGTTGTACGCCTTGATTTCACGAACTCCCACTTCTTCGATGAGAGCGAATCGTCTTTCCATTTCATTAACCGACCAGGCAAGAGCACCTGCCGCATTTTTCGGATCGCTTACAACGGGTACGAGAAGATGTCCGATGCCGTTGTAAACGCCAAGCTCGATTTTCTTGGGGTCTATAAGTATAAGCTTTACTTCCTCGGGTCTTGCCTTGTATAGAATACTCATAAGAATACTGTTGATACAAACCGACTTACCCGAGCCTGTTGTACCTGCAATAAGCATATGAGGCATCTTTGCAATATCGCAGAACACGGGGTTTCCCGCAACGTCCTTACCAAGACAGGTGGTAAGCTTGCTCTTTGAATTTTCAAACTGGCTTGATTCGATAAGCGTTCTTATGTTTACAACAGAGGTTGTCTTGTTGGGAACCTCAATACCTACTGCCTCTTTTCCGGGGATGGGCGCCTCAATACGTACACCCTTGGATGCAAGGGAAAGGGAAATATCGTCTGCAAGGTTTCTGATAGAGCGTACTCTTACACCTGTTTCGGGCTGAAGCTCATAGCGAGTTACTGTCGGACCCTTCGCAATGTTTATAAGCTTTGTCTTAACACCGAATGAGGTAAGAGCGTTTACCAGCTTTTTCGCGGTCTGCTCATATTCTGCATTCATCGAATCGGTGGGTGGGGTGCCCTTTGTAAGAAGCTCAACGGGAGGGAATACGTATTCGAGGGGCGTATCCTCCTTCTCTTCGTCACCGATGGGGAGCTCACTCACCTCTGTGTCAAGGTCGTCGGGTTCTATATCCGCTGTCTCTGCCATTTCCTCCACGTTTTCGTTTTCGTCGGGAGTGAATGACTCTGAAATTTCAGGGTCTTCCTTTTTGCCGAAGATGGTCTTGAGGTCAGAATCCTTTTCCTTAAGGTCGATTACGTGAGTGTCCGTAATGTCGTCATTATCGCTTATCTCGCGTTCGGGCTCTTCCTCTTCTTCCTCTTCTTCAAGCTCCTCAATAGGAGGTCTTTGCTTTTCAGGCTTTTCGGCTTTTTCTTCCTTTTCTGCAAGCTTAGCCTTTTCGATTTCCTCCTTTTCCTTGTTATCGAAGTATTCGTCACGAGCCTTCTTTATTTCAAGTCCTTTTTCACGGGACTTCTTCATAAGTGATACTACAAGACGGGCAAGGTCGAGAGGCGTCTTTCCTACTGTCATAGGAAGAAGCACAAGTGCTGAAAGCCCGAGAATTATGAAGGTAGGAACACGTCCGATGAGAGGAGCAAGAGCGTTCGCAATGAGTCCTCCGAAAAGTGAGCCTGTTGTTATGTGTCCCTCTTTTGTCAAAGCCGACTTATAGTGCTCCACGACGTTGAAGCCTTGAACGTGACTTTTGGCTGTAGCGACGATAGCGGCAACGGTTACAATGAAAAGGAGAGAAACTATCCATCCCTTTGACGAGAAACGTGAGGTAGCCTCACGTCTGTATAGAAACGCACGTGCAACGAGCAGGGCGGGGATGAAATAAATTCCCCAGGAGAAAAGTCCTGCAAGAACGTTTTTAAGCCAACCGCCTACAACTCCGGTAAAGTCGGTTGCAAATATACACAATAGCAGGAAAAAAGCAATAAGCACGAGAAAATAGGGCATAAGACCAAGCCTTATTTCGCTTGGTGGATTGTAGCCCTTCTTTTTTGCGGTGCTTTCCTCTTTTGCTTTAGTCGTCTTTTTAGTCTGTTTTTTAGCCATTTTTTCTACCTTTTGTTTTTAATTATATAAAATAATTATACAAGATATTTAATATTATGTCAATGACCTCCACCTAAAAAAACTGTTTACAATAATGTTTCTTTATGTTATAATGAGAATCAGAAAGGAGTGAGCACAGTTGGAAAATTATATGACCTATTTGTGGATACTTGTGATTATTGTATCCCTTGTGGTAGAGGCAGGTACGTATGCTCTTGTAGCTATATGGTTTGTTCCTGCAGCAGCGATAGCGGTTGTGCTTTCGGTGCTAAAATTGAGTATACCTGTTCAGGTATTAGTATTTTTTGTGATATCTCTTGTCTCAATTTTATTTTTCAGGAAATATGTTGAAAAAAAGCTTAAGACGAAGGCAGTCCCTACAAACGCTGATGCGGTAATCGGGAAAATCGGTATAGTTACCGAGAATATTGACAATATTAACTTCAAAGGACAGGTAAAGATAGACGGACAGATTTGGAGCGCCAGAACAAAGGATACGTCTCTCCTCGAAAAAGGGGATACTGTACGGATACTTGCCATTGAAGGCGTAAAGCTTATAGTTGAAAAAATATAAAAGCGAGGTAATATTATGACATCTATTATTATAATGCTTCTTATCGTTATAGCGGTAATCCTTATTTCGAATATCCGCATCGTTCCACAGGCACAGGCGTACGTTATCGAGCGTCTCGGTACTTATCACGCCACCTGGTCTACAGGTCTTCATATGACAGTTCCCTTTATTGACAGAATAAGACGTAAGATTTCTCTTATGGAAAAGCTTTCGGACTTCGAGCCTCAGGACGTTATTACAAAGGATAACGTAAAAATGAGAATCGACACCGTGGTTTTCTATCAGATAACAGACTGTAAGCTTTATACCTACGGCGTCGAAAACCCCAGCTTTGCTATTGAAAATCTTACCGCCACAACACTTCGTAACATTATAGGTGAACTTGAGCTTGACTCAACTCTTACCTCCCGCGACCTTATAAACTCAAGAATGAGAAACACTCTTGACGAAGCTACCGACCCTTGGGGAATTAAGGTTAACAGAGTTGAACTTAAAAACATTATTCCTCCCAAGGAAATTCAGGACGCCATGGAAAAGCAGATGAAGGCAGAGCGTGAAAGACGTGAAAAGATACTCATCGCAGAAGGCTCTAAGGCGGCGGATATCCTGACAGCCGAGGGTAAGAAGCAGGCGATGATTCTCGATGCAGAGGCACAGAAGCAGCAGCAGATACTTCTTGCCGAAGCGGAGAAGGAAGCTCGCATCAGAAGGGCAGAGGGTGAAGCCGAAGCTATCCTCAAGGTACAGGAGGCAACTGCCGAGGGTATCAAGCGCATCAACGAAGCAACCCCCTCGGAAGCAATGATTAAGCTCCGTAGTCTCGAAGCCTTTGAAAAGGCGGCAGACGGAAAGGCAACAAAGATTATTATCCCAAGTGAAATTCAGTCCGTCGCAGGACTCGTTTCGGGTATCAAAGAGATAGCAGAATAACGTTTATTTAGGGGAAGTGCTTTTTATAAAAGCACTTCCCCTAAGACCCTAACGAAAACTATACTAACAGAAGGCTTATACAAGCCTTCTGTTTTTTTATAAATTACTCTTGACATATTTTGCTTTTTCCTTTATACTGATAGTGCCAAACTAACTGAATAATGTGTGAAACTCGGGGCGTACTTTTTTCTTTTTTAGAAAAGGTTATGCATACTTTTGCTATGTTTGCACATACTGATTTT
Source organism: Eubacteriales bacterium (assembly GCA_045594565.1). Classification (GTDB taxonomy): domain Bacteria; phylum Bacillota; class Clostridia; order Oscillospirales; family SIG627; genus RGIG6353. The sequence goes on along the minus strand of JAZNYT010000073.1, from coordinate 62 downwards.
GTGTTTTTGTTAAAAATGCAAATTCCATCGGTATGTGTGAGTATATTGGTATGCCCATTTCA
>JAZNYT010000072.1:0-7982 GCA_045594565.1 Eubacteriales bacterium | reverse complement strand
CTTTGCATAATTTTCATATCTCTTTTTATGATTTTGAAGGAGCTTTATGAGAGAAAGACGGATATAGAGAATTTCGAAAGAGTAAAAGAGGTGGCAATGACCCCTTTGAGTGAAGAACAGTTAAATGCGAGTGAAAGCGTTGAATACGATGGGGAAGATAGCAAACGTCCCGAAATAAATCTTCTTGCTTTGCAGAATACAAACTCCGACTGCGCGGCATGGCTCTTTGTTGAAGGAACAAATATCAGCTATCCTGTAATGCATACCCCCGAGGAGCCTGAAAAATATATATATAAGAATTTTTACGGTGACAAAAGCTCGTCGGGCACACCTTTTCTCGATGGAAGATGCACTCTTGACAGTGAAAATCTTATCATCTACGGACACAATATGATGAATGGCACTATGTTCGCAGGGCTTAAGAAATACCTCGAAAAAGACTATTTTGAAAGTCACACTGAAATAGAGTTTATAACAAATTCAAAAGCTACAGTTTATAAGGTCTTTGCAGTAGTCAGAGTAAAGGACACAGATGCTTGGTACTCTTTTGTTGATGAGTGCGAAAATGAAATTATATCGGGCATTAAAGAGAAAAGCACTTATCACACAGATATCGAGGTTACCGAAAAGAGCAAATTCATAACCCTCTCCACCTGTTACGGACGAAATGACACCGACAGACTGCTTCTTGTAGGAGTTTCGGAATAAAATAAAATCCACCTGCGGGTGGATTTTTTCTTGACATAAATTCCTTTGGAGGATATAATAAATACAGAACTTTTGAAAGGTGACGTTATGACAAAAGAGGAATTTTTTCTTTACTGTTTTGACGAATACGGCGTATCTCCCGATTATCCTTGGACGAATGAGAAGGACAGGGATACGGCGGTGTTCAGACATAAGAAGAACAAAAAGTGGTTTGCACTTGTCATGGATATACCGAAGACGAAGCTGGGTGTTGACAGCGAAGAAATTTCAACAGTTGTAAACATGAAATATCCAGAGGATTTACTTATTGCCTTTGGCAGACCCCGTGGCGTTTATCCTGCATATCACATGAATAAAGTTCACTGGGTTTCGGTGCTTCTAGATACCGTAGACAGAGAAATAATAAAGCTTATCCTTGATGAGAGCTATGATGCTACAATATAATGGAGAAATATATGACAAGAATAATTTTAGTACGTCACGGAAAGAGCGTTGCGAATGATAAGGATATATTTGCAGGCCATCTTGACGTGGACCTTCACGAAACGGGCGCCGCACAGGCAAAGCTGACGGCAGAATATATAGCTGAAAATTTTAAGGTAGACAGAGTGATTGCCAGTGACCTTAAACGCGCTTTTTATACGGGAAAGATTATAGCCGACAGGCTTGGACTCTCTGTTACTCCCGATAGCGGCTTCAGGGAGATTGATGCAGGGGAGTGGGACGGAAAGGTTTTCTCCGACCTTCCGAGACTTTACCCCGATGAGTTTTCAAAATGGCGAAACGATATTGGTAACTCTATGTGTACCGGTGGCGAAACAACGAAAGAGCTTTACGAAAGAATACTCAAAAGCCTCAACCGCGTAGTCAGCGAGAACGAGGGCAAGACCGTAGTAATTGCCTCTCACGCGACTCCCATAAGATGTGTGGGGGCGGCTTTGATGTACGGCAACGTTCACGAAATGAACAAGGTGCCTTGGGCAACAAACGCATCTGCTACGATTGTTACCTTCGACAACGGCAAATGGACGCTTGAAAAATACAGCGAGGACGCCCATATGGAGTCCCTCAAAACTGCCCTTCCGAGCAACGTGTAAAATCACCGCAAGGCTAAACCTTGCGGTCATTTTTTATTCCGTCGAGTATCAAAAAAACGGCAAAGGGCATAAAAAATGCACCAGTCGCTCCCATCAAAAGATAGCCTGCCGAAATCGACACCAAGGACACAAATGGCGTGAGTCCGACAAAGTCACCGAGTATTTTCGGCTTAATAAATTCTTTTATAACGGTTATGGCAACAAACACCGAAATAAGCCATATTCCAAGACCTTTATTTTCCGAAAGATATTCTAGAATTCCCCAAGGTATCAGTATTATACCTATTCCGAGAGCAGGCAAAGCATCGAAAACGGAAATTATAAATGCAAGGGTAAAGGCGAGCTTTATATCAAAGAGAGTGAAGGCGAGAAAAAGACAGGAAAAGGTAAAAAGAAAAAGGACGGAGTAAAGCTTTAAATATCCCGAAAGTATTTTAGAAAATGAATTTTTCAAAGGGCTGAAAATACTGCTTTTGTTAATACTGCTATTTATTTTTTCATAGTCCTTGGCGAAAGAGAAGGCAGAGAAGAAGAAAAGGGAAATGAATATTACGGCTTTCGGGAAAAGCTCTCCCACCGATGAAAATATTTCGGCAATTTTACCTGTCAGCTCTGCAAGATTTTTTGTGAAGAAATCAAAAAGCCTTTTCACGAAGGGGGCAAAGTCGAGGGATGCGCTTTGACAGTAGAAATAAAGCTCTCGGTAAAGCCTTGCCCCGATATGCCGACACAGAAAAAACAGAGCCGATATAAAGACCGAAATAAGAAAGAGTATTGATAGGGAGGGTGGCAGGTGCAGACTGCTTTTTAAAAATCGGACAGGCTTCTGCATAAGATACGCCGTAAGAAAACCGAAGGTCAGCGCGGAGGCTACAGGTAACAAAAACCTGAACAAAAGATATATGAAGGCTGAGGCGAAGAGAGAAAAACAGAAGTTTTTGTGTTTTTTTATGGATAAAAGCATTCTTTTCTCCTTTTTTGCTCTTTTGCTATTGAAAAATAAGAATATATGTGGTAAAATATCTCTACTAATGTTTTGAAAATACAGGAGGCATACAGATGATAAACGTTGCTATACTTGGCTTTGGAGTAGTAGGCTCCGGTGTTGGTGAAGTTATCCGTATGAATAACGAGAAGCTTAAGGCGGCTCTCGGTGATTCTATAAAAGTTAAATATATTTTCGATAAGCGCGAATTCCCGAATACTATATGGCAGGACCTCGTAGTTCACGATATCGACGTTATTATGAATGACCCTGAGGTTAACGTTGTGGTTGAATGTATGGGAGGCGCACACCCTGCAGTTGACTTCTCTCTCGAAGCGCTCGGCAAGGGAAAGCACGTCGTTACCTCGAATAAAGAGGTTGTTGCCAAGTTCGGTCACGAGCTTATTGCTACCGCAAAGAAAAACGGCGTAGGCTATATGTTCGAGGCGAGCGTAGGAGGCGGTACTCCCGTTATACGTCCTATCGCAAGATGCCTTGCAGCAAACGAGATTGACTCGGTTTGCGGAATTCTCAACGGTACTACTAACTATATACTCACAATGATGAATAAGTATTCCGAAAGCTTTGACGTAGCACTTAAATCCGCGCAGGAAAAGGGCTATGCAGAGCATGACCCCTCGGATGATATTAACGGTATCGACACCTGCCGTAAGATTTGTATTCTTGCGGATATCGTTTTCGGTAAGGGCGTTGATTCTACAAAGACTTATGCAGAGGGCATTACCGCTATCCGTAACAAGGACGTGAAGATTGCAGAAGCTTTAGGCTCCGCAATAAAGCTTCTCGGAAGATGTAAGAAGATAGGGGATAAGCTCAGCGTTATGGTTGCTCCCTTCATCGTTTCGGGCGAGCGCGTTATCTCCAAGATAGACGACGTTTTCAACGCCGTTGCAGTTAACGGAAATGCCGTAGGTGAGGTAACCCTCTCTGGCAGAGGGGCAGGAATGCTTCCCACCGCATCGGCTATGGTTGCCGACATTCTCGACGTTGTGAAGACAGGCGGTCTTGACGTTTCCTGGTGCGCACCCGACGAAACCCCCGAAGGCTTCCTCGTTGATGCTATGGACGTTGAGGATAAGTACTATATTGCCTTTGAAGCAAAAGAAAAAAAGCCCATTGAAGAGCTTTTTGATGCAAAAATTCTTGATACAAACGACGGTGAGATCTGTATTGCTACCGAAAAGATGACTTACAGAGAATGTAAGGCTCGTATCGCGAAGCTTGAAGAAAAGGGAATTAAGTCCCTCTCACTTATCCGTATCTTTTAATGCAATGAGTTCCACATCCCAGGCAGGAATGTAACGGCATTTCTGCCTGAGGGTGTATTCGTATCCGCCGTGAAGGGCGGATATTTTTTCGTAAAGGTCAAATAAATCGCGGTGATTGTGGTAAATCGACACTCGGAGAACAGGAGCGCCTTCCGATATTATCCTACGGCAGCCCTCTATAGCCTCTCTCTCGCAACCCTCCACGTCCATCTTTATAAGGTCGGGTGCGAAGGGGATAGCATCGTCACCCTTGACGGCATCAACTTCAATAATTTTCTTCTTTTGCATATCGCCCGAGTCTGTGACGTTCTTTTCGATTATGGTGTTCATAGCACCGCCCGAGCGAAGAACAAGCTTGGTATTCTCGTTCCATACAAGAGCATTGACGGCGCGTATATCGACACTCTCTCCTTCGGTATTACGGAGAAGCTTTGCAAAGCTTTTCGCGTCAGGCTCAAAAGCGGAAATTTTTTCAAGCCTCGGATAAAGCGCTATCGCTTCCTTGACGGTATCACCCGTATATGCGCCGAAATCTGCAAAGGAAGTTATTTTCTCTCTGTCATAGGGGAAAGGGGCGCTTTCACGAAGCACTTCGAGCGCTTCCAAATATTCAAGCCTTCCCGTGTATTTATATGAAATGAGAGTCTTGAAAAACTCCTTGCCGTAGCCGTCAAGAGCATTGCATACTCCTTCAAGCCTTTCGATATTCTCTTCAAAGAAAGCTCTGTCGAAAAGCTCGAGATAGTCACCCGACACGTTTATATCGGGAACAAAAAGAGTGTGCCTTTCGGAAATCCTTTTGAAGTTTTCCATTACCTCGGGGAGCCTTGTGGCAAAGGCAGTGAGCACGGTGAAATCGTGATACTCCTCTTCAAGCTCTGCAAGACTCTTTACGGTAAATCCCATAAAGCTCTGATGCCTTACGAAATCGTCGCTGGCAAAGATACCCGCGCAGGAAAGACCCTCTTTTTCAAGAATGCGCAGAAGCTTTACGGCGCCGTCACCCATACCGTAGAGAACAATTTTTTTATTGTCATTTTTTAAGGTCTCCCACATAGAGGGGAGAGTATTGAGTATGTTTTTCATAGTGATATGAGTATAACATAAAGATAAATTAAAATCAAGACGAAAGAAAAGTGAAATTTTTTCAGTTTTCTATTGCAAACAAAGACTTTTTGGTATATAATTTAATGTATGATTTGAATTTCTCGTAATAGGAGGTTTTTTTATGTCGTTTGAATTTATTATTCCAAGAGACTACTCGACACCGCTGAATATCCGCGAAACCGAAAAAGCTATAAAAACTGTAAAGGACACGTTTGAGAATAATTTGAAGAACGCTTTGAATCTTGAACGCGTATCGGCTCCTCTTTTCGTAAGCCGTGATTCAGGACTCAACGATAACCTGAACGGCACTGAAAGACCCGTTTCCTTTGATATGCTTGACATAAAGGGCGAGGAGTTTGAGATAGTTCATTCTCTTGCAAAGTGGAAGAGAATGGCTCTCTATCGCTACGGCTTTGAGGCAGGCTCCGGACTTTATACCGATATGAACGCTATAAGACGCGACGAGGAGCTTGACAACCTTCATTCCTCCTACGTTGACCAGTGGGACTGGGAAAGAGTTATCACAAGAGAAGAAAGAAATACGGAATTCCTTCACGATAATGTAAGACGCATTATCTCGTCCGTTAAGAAAACAGAGCTTGAAACAGTTAAGGCATTCCCCGTGCTCACTCCCTTTATTGAGGAAGAGGTATTCTTCATCACCTCACAGGAGCTTGAGGACAGATACCCGAATCTCACCTCAAAGGAGCGTGAACACGCCATAACCCGTGAAAAGAAAACGGTATTTATAGAAAAGATTGGCGGAAAGCTTAAGAGTGGTAACCGCCATGACGGAAGAGCGCCCGACTATGACGACTGGGAGCTTAACGGAGATATTCTTCTCTATAATCCCGTACTCGACAGGTCCTGCGAGATATCATCTATGGGTATCAGAGTTGACAGCGAAAGCCTTGCTCGTCAGCTTGATATAAGCGGATGCAATAACCGCCGTGAGCTTCCTTTCCATAAGATGCTCCTCGAGGACGCACTTCCTCTTACCATAGGCGGAGGAATAGGACAGTCAAGACTCTGTATGCTTATTTTGCAAAAGGCACACGTTGGCGAAGTGCAGGCATCTGCATGGAACGAAGATATGATCAAGGAATGTGCCGATAATAATATAATTCTTCTTTAAGAAAGGAAGTCACCATGTACGCAAAAAGAGTAAAAATAAAAGAAATATATGCCGATAAGGAAAAATTTGACGGCAAGGAAATAACGGTTGCAGGCTGGGTAAGAACTATCCGTGCATCCAACGTTTTCGGCTTTGCCGAAATCAACGACGGAAGCTGCTTCAAGAACCTTCAGGTAGTTTTTGAGGAATCCAAGGTTGAAAACTACAAGGATATTGCAAAGCAGAACGTTTCTGCAGCTATCCTTGTAAAGGGTACACTTATCCTCACCCCCGATGCAAAACAGCCCTTTGAGCTTAATGCTACCGAAATCTCTGTTGAAGCAACCTCAACTCCCGACTATCCTCTTCAGAAGAAGAAGCATAGCCTTGAGTTCCTTCGTACAATAGCGCACCTTCGTCCGAGAGCTAATACCTTCAATGCGGTATTCCGCGTAAGAAGCGTTGCGGCTTACGCTATTCATAAGTTCTTCCAGGAGAGAGGCTACGTTTACGTTAACACACCTATTATCACAGGAAGCGACTGCGAGGGCGCAGGCGAGCAGTTCAGAATCACAACGCTCGACCTTGATAACCTTCCTATGACAGAGGACGGAAAGGTGAACTATGCCGAGGACTTCTTCGGCAAGAGCACAAACCTTACCGTGTCAGGTCAGCTTAACGCAGAGTGCTTCGCACTTGCATATTCCAACGTTTATACCTTCGGTCCTACCTTCCGTGCAGAAAACTCCAACACCGCAAGACACGCGGCTGAGTTCTGGATGATGGAGCCCGAAATGGCATTCGCAGACCTTGAGGACGATATGGAAATGGCTGAGGATATGATAAAGTCGGTTATTTCCTACGTTCTTGAAAACTGCCCTCAGGAAATAGATTTCTTCAATAACTTCTTCGACAAGGAGCTCAAAGAGAGACTTAATTCACTTGTTGAAAGCGACTTCGGCAGAGTTACCTATACAGAAGCCGTTGAACTTCTCAAGAAGAGTGGCGAGAAGTTTGAATACCCTGTTGAGTGGGGTATTGACCTCCAGACAGAGCACGAAAGATACCTTACCGAAAAGATATTCGGAAAGCCCGTATTCGTTACCGACTACCCCAAGGAGATTAAGGCATTCTATATGAGAATGAACGAGGACAACAAGACCGTTGCCGCTATGGATATGCTCGTTCCCGGTGTCGGAGAGCTTATCGGTGGTTCTCAGAGAGAGGAAAGACTCGACCTTCTAGAAAAGAGAATGGACGAGCTGGGACTCAAGCCCGAGGACTACTGGTGGTATCTTGAGCTCAGAAAGTACGGCGGCGTTAAGCACGCTGGCTTCGGACTCGGCTTTGAAAGACTTATTATGTACCTCACAGGCATCGGAAACATCCGCGACGTTGAAGCATTCCCCAGAACTGTAGGAAGCGCAGATTTCTAAAATTTCAAAAAAACACCCCTTTCGGAAACGAAAGGGGTATTTTTTTGCTTTTATCCAAACATCAAGCTGCAAAAAGCGAAGAGATTTTGTGATAAAATCGCGTATATAATGAATAATGAATATTGAATAATTTCGGACAATTTTCCTTTTGGAAAATTCACAATCAATTGAAAATTTGCTTTAGCAAATTAACCTGAATTATTCATTTTTCAATCTTCAATATTCATTCTTCAATAAAAGACCTTC
>JAZNYT010000071.1:0-3633 GCA_045594565.1 Eubacteriales bacterium | reverse complement strand
TTTATCGGTTACCTTCCATGGCATTTTTTAGCACCGCCTTTCGGCTTTATTATACCATGGGCTTACCGATGTGCTGACACATCACTTACCGATGTGCTGAAACTTTCAACTTACCGATGTGCTGAAACCGCACATTTGCTTTGCAAAATCAGTTTATTATATTTTTATAAAAAATCGAGAATTTGCTTTAGCAAATTAACAATAATTTTCCATTTTCAATTTTCAATTTTCCATTGACTTTAGCTTTCTTTTATGGTAAGGTGAAGTAAATGGGAAATATTTTCCCAAAAAAATCTTTTGAACTAAATTTTACGGAGGATATTATGGCAAGCGTTAAAGAACTCGGGAACAGTATCGTTCTCGAAAATAACCGCGTTGAAATCCATTTATCAAAGAAAGATTCACTTGTAGAAAAGGTTATCGACAAAAAAACGAATAAGGACATCAGAGGTGAGGAAACTCTCTTCTTCAACGTTTTCTCAAGTAAAACCGACGAGCTTGAAACAAAGGGCATCTCTCTCAAGGGTGACGTTATTACTGTTTTAACAGAAAAGGGCTCCTTTGACGTAAAAGTCGAAGCAAAGCCCAACTACTTCTCCTTCGAGGTTATCACCGCGCTTCCCGGTGGTATATATAAGATGTATATGGCATACGTTAAGTATGAATACGATTACCTTGATAAGAAAAATACTGCGGCAATAGCACTTCCTCTCACCATCTGGGCTGACCCCGTAGACTACCCCGACGGAAAGAGCCTTCAGACCATCGGACGTGTATTCCCCCATCTTGGAGACAAGGGTGCAAAGCTTGCCCTCATCATAGCCCCCATCATTGAACACCGTGATATTATGAAGGAGGCTGCCCGCACCATTGACAGAGATAAGGGCATTTACTCCGAAACAGGCGGTGCTTGGAGCCGTGACTCAAGGCTTAACTTCGGCAACTATACCATTCAGAGCTACAGCGGAAAGGAATGGCTTGACGAAAACCTTAACTACTTAAAGTCCATCGGTGTTGACCAGATAGACTTCCATAAAGGCTGGCAGACCTTCCGTCAGGGTGACTTCAAATTCCAGAGATACGAGAATGCGGCAGATTTCAAAAAGAACGTTTCCGACGTCCTTGAAGAAAACGGCATGACCGCAGGACTTCACACCTACTCCTTCTACATAAACTATGACGTTGACACCCTTCTTTCAAAGCCCGAAAATCTTCGTCAGCTGAAAATTATGGGCAGCTATACTCTTGCAGAGGATATCTCGGCAGATGCGGATTTCATAAAAATTGCAGAGGACACAGAGCTTATTCCCAAGGACCGCGGATTTTGTGTAAACAACTCTCCCATGCTTCTCATCGGAGATGAGCTTGTTATGTTCGATATTACAAAGGACGGTCTTAAAGTAAACGAAAGAGGCGCCGCAGGCACCAAGGCAACGTCTCACAAAAAGGGCGAGACTGTAAAGCATATTGAGGGTCACTATCACGGACTTACACCCGTTCTCGGCTCCGACCTCTTCCTTGAGGTTGCAAGACTCACCGCCAAAGCCTACAATGAAGGCGGATTTAAGATGATATACCTTGACGCTCTCGACGGTATGTACTCTCACTGTGACAGAGAGGATGAGGTTTGGTTCTATATAGCTCAGTTCGTAAACGAGGTACTGAAAAACTGTAACACCTTCCCCGTTCTTGAAGCTGCCGCAACCACACCCTCTATGGCTCAGTCAAGAGGACGCTCGGGTGCCTCCGATACCCCCTTCCGCGGATACAAGAACTTCAACAGATGGCATTCGGAGCGCAACAAGCTCTTTGTTGACCGTCATTTTGCCCCCACTCTCGGCTGGTATAACTTCTACCCCATAACCGAGGCATATCCCGGTCTTGAGCATACAAGATACCACCACACCGATTCCATCGAATTCATGGGCTCTCTTGCGGTTATGCACGATTTCTCCAACGTTTACAACAACATAAGAGAAGAGCATCTTAAAAGATACTACGGCATGAAGCGCAATATGGCTATCTATAAAAAATACGATGACCTCCGTAAAGCACAGTACTTCTCCGAGGAATACCGTCAGAAGCTCATTGACGGGCCTTGGGAATATCACCTGAAGGAAAAGCGCGGCGGCAAGTACTGTTTTGTTGAAAAGGACTACCAGATAGCAAAGCTTTATGACCTTTCCGACAAGGAAAGGAACTTCAAGGAATTCAAGAATCCCTTCGGCGCACAGGTACCCTTCGTAAGACTTGAGGCTATGCACTCAACTCTTAAAGAAAACCCTATAGTTATGATGAAGCTGGACGAAAACGAAGACCTTCTCTCCCAAAAGCTTGAGATAAACTACGGTACCGAAATCGACTTCTCGGATAATCTTGCAAAGGTAGTAAAGGTTTACGGTAACGGAAAGGGCGGTAAAATCTGTATTAAGATAAGATGCGCTACAAACAGTGAATCGGGATACGGTGAATATATCATCGACCTTAACTTCAAGGGCTGGCGCGAGTTCATTCTTCTTGAATCCGACAATGGTGAGAGAAATGACCACGAATTTGAGAAGAACGAAGGCATATATGCTATCTTCCGTTCATCTCTCAACAACAACAGAATTACAAAGCTTAACATTTTCACCGAGGGTGATATGGAGAGTGTCAGAATGTCCTCTATCATAGCATACCAGCACGTATACGAGGTTTACAAGAATCCTACCGTAAGAATCGGTGACGCTTGGGTGCAGTTCGAGTGCGAATTACAGTCGGGCAACCTCATCGAATGGGACGGCAAGGAAGCGAAGGTGCTGGACCGCTACGGCAACGAAAGACCCATCTGGTTCAGCCAAGAGAACTTCAAGGCACCCCGCGGTAAATTCAAGGCTTCCGTTGAAGCAAAGCCCCTCAACAGATGCACACCCCGTATGCAGATGACACTCGGCTTTACAGGAAAAGAAATTAAGTAATAAAAAAGCACCCTGGGGAGCGGTCCAATAAAACAGTATAATAATGTTTTCGGGAAGCGGCATGAGTAATCATGCCGCTTTTCCGTTCATAATGTCATAGAGTAAATTGGCGGGGAGTATGCCGATATAGTTGTAGCTGATCGTCACACCCTGCACTCGGTGTCCGCTGGACTTGTCCGGTGCATGAACATATACGGCGTTGACCATATCATTCAGAATAGTGGGTGTCAGCTTTTCCAAGTACAGGTACTTCTTTGCCTGTCGGATAAACCTATCAACATTCTCCGCTTGATCTTCTTGATTCTGTATTTCGTTTTCAAGCATTTCAATCTTGGCCCTTAGGTCTGCCTGCTCCTGCTCATAATCATCGGACAACATCTGAAAACGAGCTTCGGACAGTTTTCCATTGACCATATCCTCGTAAATACGCTTGAACAACCTGTCCAGTTCAGCCAGACGGTTTTCGGATTTCTGCAAGGTTCGTTTCTTGGCAGAAAGTTCTTTCTTTACTTCCTCACTTCGCTTTGCGCCCAATGCTCTGCGGAACGCATCCTCATAATCGGCAACACATTGGATTACCAACCTCATGTGTTGGAGTGTGCCTTCTTCCAGTACCACGGCACGGATGAAGTGGGTGTCGCAGACTTCCTTGCCCTTTTTACGGGAAGTGGAGCAT
>JAZNYT010000070.1:0-2012 GCA_045594565.1 Eubacteriales bacterium | reverse complement strand
GCCAGGTTCCCGAGGGAAGACGAATCTTCCAGGAGCTGACCGTATACGAGAATCTTATGATGGGTGCATACAGTATTAAGAAAAACGACACCTTCAAGGAGGATATTGAAGACGTATATAAGCGTTTCCCCCGTTTGAAGGAGCGTAGAAATCAGATAGCAAGTACTCTTTCCGGCGGTGAACAGCAGATGCTTGCTATGGGACGTGCTCTTATGTCCCATCCCGATATTCTTCTTCTTGACGAGCCCTCTATGGGTCTGTCTCCTCTGCTTGTAACTGAGATCTTTGATATCATTAAGGAGATCAATGCGCAGGGAACGACTGTGCTTCTCGTTGAGCAGAACGCTAACAAGGCACTCGCCATTGCTGACAGAGCTTATGTCCTTGAAACAGGCTCTATAGTTCTTGAAGGTGATGCCAAGGAGCTTATGAATAACGACGATATCAAGAAGGCTTATCTCGGAGAATAAACGGTATAAGTATATTCAAATCAAAAAAAGAACGGTGGATGATATGCACCCCAAAAGTTAGACAACTTTTGGAGGTGCATATTTTTATGGCAAAAAAAGGACAAATTCAAAGAAAGTACTCGACTGAATTCAAAATAAGTGTTATAGTAGATATGCGAGAACACCGACTGGGTTATCGAGAAACAGCACGAAAATATGATTTGGTAATACAATCAGAAGCATCTGCTGCATCAATGCTACATAGGTGGGAGCGCATATATTTAGAAGAAGGAGCCGAGGGTCTTATGAAAGAAAGACGAGGCAGAAACGTTACTACCGAAGGCAAAAAGAGGGGTAGACCACCTAAATTGGATAAACAGGTCGAGGAAGATTTGATTGCCGAAAACCAACGATTACGAATGGAGATCGAATACTTAAAAAAACTGAGTGCCTTAGTTCTTGCGGAAGAGCGAAAGAACGGCAAAAAGCAGAAATAATCTCTGAATTAAGGCAAAGATATCCGCTGAAAGACTTGTTAAAACTGTCGGGAATAGCAAGAAGTACATATTACTACTATTTGAAGTACCCAACAAAGGATAAATACGAAGTTGAAAAGAATGAAATAACAGAAATCTTCTATCAACATAGAGGTAGATATGGGTATCGCAGAATTTTGGCTGTTATGCGTTCAAAAGGTTATTCTCTTAACCATAAAACCGTACAAAAATTAATGAATAGTCTTGGGTTGAAAGGCAAACAGAGAAAGAACGATAAGTATCATTCCTACAAGGGACAGGTAGGGAAAGTGGCTGCTAATCACCTCAACCGTGAGTTTCATGCAGACAAGCCCTTTGAGAAACTTACAACAGACGTTACTCAGTTCAAGATCGGAGATGAAAAGGTATATCTTTCTCCTGTTATGGATCTGTATAACAGAGAGATCATTTCATATTCAATATCAACCAGCCCTAATCTATGGCAGATACGTGAAATGTTAAATGGATTATTTACCAAGCTTCCGGATGATGCTACACCTTTATTTCATTCAGATCAAGGTTGGCAATACCAACATGTAGAGTATCAAAAGTTATTAGCCGAACATAACATAAAGCAAAGCATGTCCAGAAAAGGTAACTGTATGGATAACGGTGCTATGGAAAACTTTTTCGGAAGATTAAAGGTCGAAATGTTCTACGGTGAAAAGTTTGATAGTGTTAATGGTTTCATCGATGAACTAAACAATTACATTCATTACTACAACAACGATAGAATTTCCTTAAAGCTAAAAGGAATGAGTCCGGTGCAATACCGAACTCATTCTCAAACAATTTAATATTAAATTTTGTCTAAACTTTGGGGTTCACTTCAGGATTCCGTTCTTTTTTTGGTTTGTGGAAACGGGTCTTTGAAGAATTACGGTACGGCTTTTTTGTTATATATGTTGACAAAGACGAATAATAATACTATAATAGTATAAGTATAATGCGAATTTTATGTTTTAATTTAATTTCATTAGATGTATGCTTTAGTTGTACAGTGAAGGATATAGTTATGTTTGAAGTA